>CAZQOH010000430.1:0-2517 GCA_964594355.1 uncultured Desulfobacterales bacterium | reverse complement strand
CAAATGAGGTAATAAATATGGACAAAGAAAGGATATTTAATGATCTGATAGAAAAATATAAACAGAAACACAAAAAGTCTGAAGCGCTTTTTGAGAAAACCTGCCGATACCAGATCAAAGGGGGTAGCCATAATCTTAGACTTTTCAGCCCCTTTCCTTTTTATGATGTGCATTGCAATGGTTCTCAGGTAACAGATGTTGACGGCAACACTTATGTTGATTTTTGGCAGGGACATTTTGCCAATGTCCTGGGACATAATCCACAGATAGTCCTTGATGCTCTCATGAAATACTTTGAACAAGGACAAGGCTTGATCACGGGATTTCCAGGCACTTATCAAAAGGAACTGGCGGAACTGATACTTAACAGAACCCATCAGGATAAAATTCGGTTTAGCACAAGCGGAACTCTCGCTACAATGTACGCTATTATGCTGGCTAAATCTTTTACTAAAAGAGACCTTGTGATGAAGATAGGGGGAGGTTGGCATGGGAGTCATCCCTATGTGTTAAAAGGGATTTCATCCTATGATCACGGATTGAATCAAATAGAGTCTGCCGGGCTTCCCTCTGGAATTGATTCCATGATCATTATAACCAAATTTAATGATATTGAAAATCTTAAAGAAAGATTCAAGGAATTCGGGGAACGAATTGCATGCCTAATTTTAGAACCTTTTGTAGGCTCGGGAGGTCATATATTTGGAAATCAAGATTATATACGAAAAGCAAAGGAATTGGCTAATGAATATGGGGTCTTGCTGATAATGGATGAGGTTATATCCGGATTTCGCTTTCATGCCGGCGGGCTTCATATGTTGTATGATATCAAACCCGACTTGACGATTTTTGGCAAATGCATTGGTGGTGGAATGCCGGTTAGTGCCGTAGCAGGAAGAGATGATGTAATGTCGCTGATAGATCCTGAGACGCCGGCAGGCAAGATGGTGAAATTTGAAGGGGGAACATTCTCTGCCCATCCTGCTTCTATTTTGGCTGGAGTGACTTTTGTAAAATATCTGATAGAAAACGAATCGGAAATATACCCCAAAATTGGTCGTCTAGGCGCCAAGGTCCGAAAAGAAATTGAAGAGATATTCGCCACGTACGGATTCAATGTAAAATGCACGGGTGACGGCAATCCCATATGTGAGAACAGTTCCATTGTCGGAGCACATTTTCTCAAGGAAGAAATTGATCGTATCACGTCTCCGGACGAGGTTTGTAACCCTGAGATAAGTGATTTTGAGATAGGAGATAAGATTTTTAAGTTGAGCATGCTTGAGGAAGGCTTTAACGTTATCGACGGCTATGGAGCAATCTCTGCTGCGCACACTGATAAGGAGATTCAAGCGTCATTAGATGCCGTGGAGAGGATTGCAAAAAAATGGAGCAAATAAAGGGAGAGCTAATGGAAAAAATTAACGTTGTTCTTTATGGATGTGGTGTTATGGGAAGAAAGATTGCTGAAGCAATCCTTGACAAGGAGGGCTTTAAGATTGTCGGCGCTATAGATGTAGCCCGGGAACTTATAGGAAAGGACTTGGGAGAAATTCTCGAAACGCCTAGAAAGTTAGGGGTCACCGTTCAAAAGGATTCGGATTCCCTGTTTAAAAATGTGAACGCCCAGGCCGCCATACTTAGCACAACGTCTCATCTGAAAAGTGTTTTACCTCAAATCACTCAATGTGTGAAAGCAGACCTGAATGTTATTTCTACATCTGAAGAATTATCCTATCCCTGGGAGCGTGTTCCGGAACTTGCTCAAGAGATAGATGATCTGGCAAAAGAGCATGGAGTCACCGTGGTGGGTACGGGCATCAATCCGGGTTTTTTAATGGATACCCTTCCAATTTTTCTCACCGCTCCTTGCCTTAAGGTGAATACCATCAAGGTAACACGTATGATGAACTCCGCAAAGAGGCGTATTCCTTTCCAGAAGAAAGTAGGTACAGGTCTTACCCGAGGAGAGTTCAAGGAAAAAATTGAAAATGGAGTCATTACCGGGCATGTGGGGCTTCTTGAGTCCATCAATATGATTGCTGCAGGACTTCACTGGGCACTGGATGAGACGATTGAATTGCCGCCCGATCCCGTTATAACCGATAAAGAGATCAAAACTGCCGTCGGCATCGTCAAGACCGGGGAGGTAATAGGATTAAGCAGCATAGCTTTAGGCAAAAATAACGGTAAAGAGGTCATTACACTTGAATTCAATGCCAATGCGGGCGTTGAAGAAGAATTTGATGAGATCATTATAGATGGCATACCGTCAATTCACCAAAAGATTATAGGGGGTGTACACGGAGATATCGGTACGGTTGCAGTGGCCATCAATACTATCCCCAGGACAGTGGAGGCTCCACCAGGGCTCATCGTCATGAAAGATTTACCACCTGTGTCGGCAACACTTTAAATTTGGTAACATTATTGATATTATAGTGTTTGTCAAAATAACGTTTTGTTTCAAAGAATGTATGCAGCGTCTGAGCTTCCGAGCTAATCAATTTGGGGACA
>CAZQOH010000429.1:0-2528 GCA_964594355.1 uncultured Desulfobacterales bacterium | reverse complement strand
TAACCATTTTGGTATGATTTGTAAACAATTTCACAGAATTCCCTGACTGCACCAAATCCACCTTTCTTTACTAATACCACAGTTGACAACTCTTTTATTTCATCAACAGCGTCAGCAACTGCAATAGGAAAACCAACTTTTTTCATACATGAAGCATCATTGATATCATTACCAACGAAGGCAATTTTTTTCAATCCAATATTCGTTGCATCAGAAAATTTAACTAATTCTTTTATCTTATTTTCAACTCCTTGCACGCATGATAATTTTAGTTTTTTCGCTCGTTTTTGTACAACTGGATTTTTCTCAGTCGAAATAATGGTCATCGGAATATTCAATTCTCTAATCATTTCTAATCCTATGCCATCTGACCGATTACATATCACAGATTCTTCTCCATTCTGAGATACAAAAACTCGATTATCAGTAAAAACACCATCAAAATCAAATACTATTGCTTTTATATCTTTAAAATTCATGTTCTTATAATTCTGATTTATTAATCGCTTAAATCCTCAAATCTAATGTTTTCATCTTTATTCAATTCTCTTTGAAGTGTTCGACCTATAATATTGTCCCATTCATATGGTGGCAAACCGTCATTTGGAGATTTTAGCATAATATCTGCGTCAGTTAACATTTTACCCTTTTTAAGATTATCCGCAGCAACTATTTTTTTGCCCATCTTATATAGTGGTTTTAACTCTTTTTCGATTGTTTGCTTTACACCTGTGCCTAATGCAACTCTAGCTCGGTGTAAATCGCGGACGAGTTTGGTAAGACCAACCGGTTCTAAGGAAAAGGCATGATCTGTTCCGCGGGAAGCTCTATTTAAAGTGAAATGCTTTTCTATTATCCTGGCACCGAGCGTAAATGCCACTAAAGCCATTCCAATTCCACTTTGGTGATCTGATAAACCAATAATTTTTTCTGGGAACTTCTCTCGAAACGTGGTAATCACGCTTAAGTTCATTTCTTCAGGTTTACAGGGGTACGCTGCAGTACATTGTAAAATTGCAATATTGGGATTTTCAGCTGTGATCACATCGTACGCACGTTCAACATCTTCCATCGCACTACCACCTGTACTTACTAAAACAGGTTTACCAGTTTTGGCAATATATTTCAGCAAGGGTGTACTTTTGATGTCTCCCGAAGCAACTTTATATAACGGCACATCCAATTTCTCCAAAAAGTCCACACTCGAAAAATCAAAGGGAGTTGCAAAGAATATTAAATCCAATTCTTTTGCATATTTTTGTAATTCAACATATTCAGCCATCCCAAATTCAAGCGCGTCTCTATGTTTACCATAGGTATCGCCGTATGCATTTCTAGTGTCATAATGTGAATTATACATATCTTTTGTAAATAGAAGTTTATTGTTTCTTTTCTGAAGCTTTACAGCATTACATCCCGCTTCTTTAGCTTTATCAAAGATCTTTTTAGCTGTTTCTATACTGCCTTGGTGATTGTGGCCCACTTCCGCGATGACAAAGCAATTGGAATTATCATTTATTATGGTACCGTCTATAATTAGTTCTCTCATGTTACTCTCTTGTTAAATGATTGATTGAATATTTTTTGAAGAATAAAAAATTGAACGATGGTTTTAAAGTGCGCTGGAACGATGGAAACATTACTTCCAAGTCTGGAACACCAGAAGGGAAATATATAAATAATGACTCTAACTGTTACTTTTACTCTATCATATCCAATTTTACCGCTGTTCCTTTTTTGACGTCTCGATTAACTCTTCTACCAATAAGAATATCATAGCACTTCGGTGGTAGGCCAAGACCAGGACGAACAATGCGTAGATTCTGGTTGTTGAGCATATCGCCTTTTTTCATATCCTCGGCAATATAAAGTGAGCGACGGAAGACCAGTGTGCCTTTTTCTGCTTCGATAGTGCCATAAGTCACGCTCCCCAGCGACTGCCAGGCGCGTTCAGTCTCAATGACTAGTTGTTTCATTTCTTCCGGCTCAAGGGAGAAGGCCGAATCAACTCCACCGTCGGCCCGGTGGATTGTAAAATGCTTTTCAATCACTGTTGCTCCATGAGCCACCGCCGTTATAGCAGCGCCAACACCCATTGTATGGTCTGATAATCCTACTTCACAGCCAAATAGATCACGCATGTGTGGAATGGTGAGTACGTTACTGTTCTCCGGTGTGGCCGGGTAGGTGCTGGTGCACTTGAGTAGAACAAACTGCTCACAACCAACCTTGCGGATAGTGCGAACCGCTTCATCCAGTTCAGCGATGTTTGCCATTCCGGTTGAAATGATCATGGGCTTGCCAGTAGCTGCCACCTTTTTGATAAGGGGTAGGTGCGTATTTTCGAAAGACGCGATCTTGTAGGCCGGAACCTCAAGATCTTCCAGGAAATCCACTGCCGTATCATCAAAAGGAGTACTGAAACAGAGCATCCCCAGCTCGTTAGCTCGTTGCATTATGGGATTGTGCCATTCCCAGGGCGTATATGCCTCCTGGTATAGTTCGTAAAGGGATTTCCCTTTCCAGAG
>CAZQOH010000428.1:0-2531 GCA_964594355.1 uncultured Desulfobacterales bacterium | reverse complement strand
CGGTTCAGCTCACCGAAGCCGAAATGAAGAAGGATATTGACGATGGTACCGCTGATGCTGCCGATCGAGCAAAAATACCGACAATTTCCGATGATGAAAAAAAATATTTATTTGAAATATGTAAATCGACTTGCAAAATATCCGGTGTTGAAAAAGGTTGCGAAGTTATTATGACGTATGACGGCGGAAGCAATAAGATTGGACGTTTGGGTATTAATACGGGTCGTTTGCAAGCACTTCAGATCTACGAGCGTTGTTTTGGCGCCGACACAACCGAGCTGTCGGATGTGGATTATAGTTTTAAGCAGGTTAAGCCCGTTATTCGAGAAGATGTTCCACTTATGGAACAGGCTCAGCTTCTTATGGTAGTGCCTGTATTCTATGGGGCAATGCCAAATCTCGGTCTGTACACCCACCCTGACGGTCCCATGCCAAACCCTGCAGTGCTTCTTCCCAATATGAAAATCAAAGAGGCCCGTGAAGCCTTTGACGGGGCGATTGAACATGCCGTAAAGGATATGGTTTATGTGGGCTCTGCATATTATGAGGCAGGGGCAGACGGTATTAATTTTGACACTGTAGGAGCCTCCGGTGATCCGGATTTTAAGGCCGCATTGCTTGCAATTGAAGCGCTAAAGAAAAAGTACCCTGATATTTGCGTTGAAGTGGGTATGGCTGGTGAATTTGTTTTAGGGATGCATGGTGAATTAACCCATAATGATGTCCAGCTTGCGGGTTTATACCCCCATGAACAGGTAAAAATTGCCCAAGATGCCGGAGTGGATATATTTGGACCTGCGATAAATACGGTGACCACCAAGTCCATTCCATGGAATCTGGCGCGAAATATTACATTTATAAAGGCATGCGTAAGTTCTGCCAAAATTCCTGTTCATGCAAATATGGGAATGGGGGTGGGAGGTTTACCGGTTTGCGATCCATCTCCGGTTGATTCGGTTTCTCTTGCCTCAAAAGCAATAGTTGAAATGACCCGTCTGGACGGTTTGTAGGTTGGAGACGGAGATCCGGCCGGTGTGGCCATAACTCACGCAATGACCTCAGGTATGGGCGGAATGCGTACTTCCGGAGATCTGGTAGCACGTATGCAAATGACCCGAGGCATGAAAATAGGAGAGGCGAAAAAATTTGTAGCTGACAAATTGGGTGTTTCAGTGGACGAATTGAATGATGCGGTTTTGATGGCGGAGATTAGAGAAGATCTTAAGATAGGAGGAGTCTATTCCTCTATGGGATCTCCAAAGGGTATCGAAGCGAAACATCATATTTCCGAACTCCTTGGAATCGAAATCAATTCTTTAAGGCTTTTTAAAGAACGAACGTTCTAAGTTACTGGTTATTTGTTATTCGTTACTCGAAGACAAATTCGCCAAGCAAAACAAAAGATAATGGTAATAGTTCAGCAATTTTTTAGACAGGATTAACGAGATTAACATGATTAAAAAATATTTTTTACGAATCCTGTTTATCAGTAAGTTGAATCCTACAATTGATTATATTATTCTTGCTTAAAAACAAAGAGAAATACTACGGAAATGGTCTATAGTTATTGAACAAAACAATATTCATTAATCATAAAACCGGAATATTCAAGTAATGTAGTAAATGCCACGCTTTTTTTCAATCCATTCTCTTTCACTCAGGCAGGATTATGATTTTGTGATTAACTGGAATAATATCTTGTGTATCCTGTTATCCTGTCAAATATTTTTTGTATTGTGAACTGTTACAGATAATGTAATATTTACAAGATAATTACTCTGTGTTCTCTGTGGTGAATATGAAAATCCTGACAGTTTCAGATCATGTCGAACCGGCACTATATGATAATTTTCAACCCGAGCGCTTTCCGGGCGTGGAGATGATCCTTTCCTGCGGTGATCTGCCTCCGGAGTATTTATCTTTTTTAGTCACGATGTTCAATGTTCCTCTCTTCTATGTTAAAGGAAACCATGATATCCGCTTAGATGGGTATAGGCCAAGAGGGTGTATTAATTTGGATGCAAAATTAGTTCTGCACAGAGGAGTACGTATTATGGGCTTTGAGGGATCTCATTGGTATAATGGAAAGCCAAATCAGTACACCGAAAGTCAAATGCGGGGAAAGATTCGAAAAATGCGCATGAAGATCTGGTGGCAGAAAGGCGTAGATATCATCATCACACATGCACCGCCACGTCACACTCATGATGGAGAGGATCTATGTCACAAGGGCTTTAAGTGCTTTCGGGGTCTCATTGACAAATATGCACCGAGTTATTTTATCCATGGGCATATGCATTTTAATTATACTCATGATGCACAGCGTATGACAAAATTAAATGAAACAAAGGTAATTAATAGTTATGGGCACTACATCTTCGAAATCGACGATAGCCAACGTATGGAATAAAGTTTCAACAGCGTGGGAAAATAGACGGGGCAAAGGGGAAATCAAGAGCTTCAGGGAGAAACAGAGATCAGAAGAAGCTGTTGACCGAATAGATCTGGGAATAAAGGGAGTGCTTGTAGAA
>CAZQOH010000427.1:0-2532 GCA_964594355.1 uncultured Desulfobacterales bacterium | reverse complement strand
CCCTTGAATCCTTGACCCCTTGTACCCTCTGGGATAACGCCTGTTCAATTGGAAAGAACACATTTGTTTTGCCTTAATTAACTACAACTAATCGGGAGATGATCCTAATGAAGAATCTTAAGCCAATTGCATTTGTCAAAGGTCTCGTATTATGATTGTTATAATACAAATAAGTCGCTGTTCCGGCAAGATGTTTTTTTAATAAATAGTTATTTTGCCATAATATAATGCGTTCTTGACATATAGCCGGTTTTTTAATACTTAACAGCTTGCAAATGACTTTTTACGAGTTTATCACTTTTAAGTTTCAGTATTTGTGGTGATTTTATGTTAGAAGTAAAAGAGCTGGAAAAGAGTTTTGGCGGTATTAAGGCAGTCAACAACTGTTCCATAAAAGTAGAGGAAGGTTCCATAACAGGACTAATTGGTCCTAACGGAGCCGGCAAAACGACTCTATTTAATGTAATTACAGGGCACTATAAACCCAACAAGGGTAAAATTCTATTTTTGGACCGGTCTATTGGAGGATTACTCCCTCATCAGATATTTAAACAAAAGATCTATAGAACTTTTCAGATAACTCGTGAATTTTCACAGATGACCGTACTTGAAAATTTAATGCTGGTACCTGATAAACAACTTGGGGAAATTATTTGGAATAACTGGTTCAGACCATCATCTATTATAAGTCAGGAAAAGGATATTCAGGAAAAAGCTCTTGAGGTTCTTGAATTCGTTGAGTTGATTGACCTTAAAGGTGAATATGCCGGTTCTTTGTCCGGGGGCCAAAAAAAGCTTCTGGAATTGGCCAAGAGTATGATGGCTGAACCTAAAATAGTTCTGTTAGATGAACCCGGGGCAGGTGTAAATCCAACATTAATGGGGAAACTTATGACCAAAATCAAAAAATTATGTGAAGAAGATAAGATAACATTTTTACTTATTGAACATGATATGGATCTGGTTATGAATCTTTGCAACCCCGTGATTGTGATGAGTGAAGGAAAAAAACTGGCAGAAGGGACTCCCGAAGAGATCAAGAATAATGAAGAGGTCCTGGAAGCTTATTTAGGTGGGCAATACCGATGACAATTCTTAAGACTGAAGGCATTACAGCAGGTTATACAAAGGTTGATATCCTTCACGAGGTTAACATTAGGGTAAAAACCGGAGAAATCGTTTCCGTTATCGGACCTAACGGTGCAGGAAAATCTACGCTCTTAAAGACTATTTTTGGTATTTTAAACCCCAGAGAGGGAAATGTTACCTTAAAAAACGAGGATATTACGGGGTTAAAACCCGACAGGATCGCAAGAAAAGGGATAAGCTATGTCCCACAGGTAGACAATATATTCCCCTCTATGACAATTGAAGAAAATCTTGAGATGGGCGCCTTTATCCGGAATGATGATTACAGTCAAAGACTTGATGAGATCTATGATCTCTTTCCCATCTTAAAAGAAAGAAGAAAACAAAAGGCAGGTCAGCTTTCCGGCGGGCAAAGACAGATGGTTGCCATGGGTAGGGCCCTGATGGTGGATCCTCGGGTGCTGCTTCTGGATGAACCGTCTGCAGGGCTGTCGCCGATTCTTGTTGCCGATATATTTGATAAAATCGTAGAGATTAATGAAACAGGTTTGTCGATTATCATAGTTGAACAAAACGCGCGAGAGGCATTAAAGATGGCGCATCACGGATATGTTCTGGCAATGGGTAAAAACGTTCTGGATGACAAAGGAGATGCGCTGTTGGCCAATGAAGAGGTAGGCCGTCTCTATTTAGGAGGATAAGGATGATTGAGCTCATCGTTTATGGTATTGTCTTAGGGAGTATCATTTCTTTAGGCGCAATAGGTCTTACCCTGATCTTTGGTATTGTTCGATTTGCCAATTTTTCCCATGGAGATTTGATGTCGGCCGGGGCGTATGTCGCCCTGTTCATGATTACAGGAGTCCTGTCATGGATAGGGGTCCCGGACACTACCTTTGGCCCACTTTCTTTTGGATGGCGGATGGTGATTGCTTTTCCGATTTCGATGCTTGCCGTGGCAGGTGTCGCTATATTATTTGATCAAATCCTGTATAGAAAGCTCCGTCAAAAAGGAAGTGGAGTCGTAATCTTTGCCATGTCTTCCTTAGGGGCAGCCTTCATTCTTCGAATGATCATCCTCATTTTATGGGGCGCGGACTCTCTTTTTTACAAGCCCGGACTGATGCGTCCTGCACTTCAACTTCCGATGGGAATCAAGATAAGACCTGATCAGATATTGATACTTTTCGTTGTCTTTATTCTTATAGTCCTGCTTCATCTTTTTTTGCAAAACACGAAGATGGGCAAGGCCATGAGGGCGACTGCGGACAACATGGAGTTGGCACTCGTATCAGGCATTAACACCGAAAAAATTATTATCTGGACCTGGGGAATAGGAGGAGCTATGGCTGCTGCAGGCGGCATTCTCTATGGCATCGATGTTCAAGTACACCCATATATGGGTTGGAATTTCCTGATTCCACTCTTTGCCGCTACAATTTT
>CAZQOH010000426.1:0-2537 GCA_964594355.1 uncultured Desulfobacterales bacterium | reverse complement strand
CGCCCGGAGGATACACCACCTAATCCCTCAAACACAACTTTTGATTATATCTCAGAACATTCCCAGGCTTTCAAGTATGGGATGTGATGCTTTCCGGATTTCGCTCTGCTTGTGACGCCGAACTTGCAGGTATAAAATTAGCTAAGTCTATTCTCTGGCTTTCTATTTCACGGAAATTTCCAGTAAGGCTGATATCAGATAGATCATTGCCATGCACTGTCTATGATAGGACGAGAGGCCCCAGCTTTGAGGATTCGGCATCTGCACATATGACTAGAAAAGAGAAGATAGAAGAAATAGTTGAGGGAATGAAGGAGGCTTTTTTCTCTGAACATGAAATCACAGTAGACGGAGAAAGGCTTTTGGTGGCAATGGAGCTTTTTTCTTCCTCCCAGCTTGAGGTTACTCAAACAGCGAGGTTAATATCACTGGTGACTTCCTTAGAAGCTCTGTCGGCTCAACGGAATTACAAAGAATATACAGAGCATGTTCAGGAAAAGATAGATGAATTAATCTGTGCTATAAAGATAGATGATAGAATTCCAGAGAATATTAGAAATTCATTAGTTGGACGAATCAAACGCGATATGGATATAGAATCGGTAAGGCAAGCTATATTGCGAGTAATAATGCAATTTCTTCATGACAAAGAATATAAACAGTTATTCGAAGAAGCCTATACAGCCAGATCTGAACTTGTCCATGATGGAAAGTCTGATGCCGACCTACAGAAGCTAATAGATGATGTGTCGAAGATGATAAGGAAAACTTTCGCTGCATGTCTTAATCTTTCATTATATAGGGATTAGGCCGTGAGAACCAAAAAGCCGTGTAGAATAGAACGTAATTGATGAATTTTGCCCTAACAACGGCATTAAGGGCGACGGTAAAAAGCCGCCGCGCCTTATGCCGAGTTACATTATAGGGGACATTATGTTGTCAGTTTAGTTAATAGGGGACATCCTATATTGCCTCTGTCAAGCATAAAATTCATCTTTTTAATAAACGTGTTAAATCAACAAGATAGAAGAACGGCTGATTTCTGGGCGCACTTCTCCTTATGGTTTATTAAAAAATTTTCGGTGAATCTCCCACTATCGCGAACCACACATCTGATCGTTACGATTATCAAGTATGCCACAACTTAGTGCGGCTAAGTGATCGCTGATCAGAGATTTACGCTTTCACTGATTTTATAAATATTGCTGAAGGGAAAGATGTGTTTTAAGGATCAGTTGTGAGCCTCAATTTTATTTGTGGATCATAAAAGGTGTAATGGTGAACCACAAATAAGCTTGTACCTAATCTATGAGCCACAAAGTTGAAAATAAAATGCCCTGAATCGTGAATCGGGGTCAACAGCCCGTCAAGACGTAACACCAAAACACCTTTTTATTGAAACTTGCTATAATAAAAGCAATCTTATCCAATAAAATATCCAATAATATCCATTTATGACTTGACAAAGACATCTAATTGGATAAAAATGGATAAATAAACGGATGTATACCTTCTGGAGTTAACATGACACCGCGTATAGTCAAATTAATCGCCGAGATCGATGAGTTCAAGGGTTATTGGAAAGGCATGAAAAGTATTTCCATAGAAACCCTGTCCATTCTGCGGGTGCTTGCCACAATAGAATCAATTGGCTCATCCACACGTATTGAAGGCTCACGGTTGAGCAACTCGGAAGTTTCAGCGCTATTGGAAGGTTTGGATATTCGCTCCTTCCGAAGCCGGGATGAGCAAGAAGTTGCCGGCTACGCAAAAGCTATGAATACAATCCAGGAGAACCATAGTAAAATTGACCTGACAGAAAACAATATCAAATACCTTCATAAAGTTTTACTGCAATTTTCTACCAAAGACAGCTGGCATCTTGGAAGATATAAAATACATCCGAATCATGTTGCTGCCTTTGATTCCGATGGAAACCAAATAGGCATCATATTTGAAACCGCTTCCCCCTTTAAGACACCGATGTTGATGGAATCGCTCGTCGAATTGACCCGAAAACGACAGCAGGATGAAGATACCCATGTCCTGCTAACAATTGCTGATTTTGTGCTGCGTTTCCTTGCGATTCACCCGTTTCAGGATGGAAACGGCCGTCTGGCGCGGGTTTTGACAAATTTATTGCTACTTCGCAGAGGCTATGATTTCTTTCAATACAGTTCCCATGAGAGAATCGTAGAAGCCAACAAGGATCAATACTACGTGGCATTGAGAGAGTCACAAAGGAATCTGGAATCAGATAATATTTTTTCTTTGAAGTGGGCGGAGTTTTTCCTTGAAATGCTGGTAAAACAAAAGGATCATCTTTTTAAAAAGATTGAACGGGAAAAAAAAGCGCACACATTACCGGAGCTGTCAGAAAAGATTCTTCATCTTACAAGAGAACATGGTCGTATCCATGTATCTTTTATTTCTAGTGCACTTGAGGCGAATCGAAATACAGTAAAAAAACACATCCAACGGCTTGTCAAAAAAGGGCAACTAGTTAAGCATGGAAAGGGCCGGGGAACCTATTATTC
>CAZQOH010000425.1:0-2537 GCA_964594355.1 uncultured Desulfobacterales bacterium | reverse complement strand
ATGCCTTCTGCCTATTCCATGTGCCATAAGTGTGTTGAGTCCATTCTTTGACTTTATTTTCTGTTTCATTCATTGAACTTTCTCCTTTTATTACAATGATTTTAGTTTAGGTATCTTGCTTTTTTGAGATAGAGGGCATTAAGATCATACAGATTCAAGCTTCTTTAAATGAGCCGTGTGCTTTTTTGCAATCAATTTTAATGCCCGTGAAACTTCTGACAGGGCTTTAATTTTCTCTGAAGCCTCTAAATAGTAACTCTCCGCCCTTTGTTCCAACCTTCGCGCTGTGTCAATCGCATCTTGAGCATTCATTTTATCCGCCCCCACAAAATTTTCCTGAAAGGGAGCGCGCGTGAAGTCTTTGATAGGTTCCAGGATCATTTCCGTCACGTTTTCTCGGCGCGTTCTGAGCACGGTTTTTATATTTTTCTTTGCATCTGCAGCGAACTGTTCGGACATTTCCTTATACTCGGAACAGTTGGGATTCTGAAATACAATATCATAAAAAGCCTGGTCTGTTTTCTCCAGCTCTTCGGCAAAATTGAGAATACTTCCAAAATTTGTTAACGGCATTTATTTCTCCTTATACAGACATCGTCAAATAGTTGAGTGGTTGAGCGGGAAAATAACCATTGAAATTTCAGAAGGTTATAATCATCTAAATAACGTGCGTCCAATTTTCATGCAAATTCAAAATATTGTTATAAAAATAACAACTTAACCACTTAACAACTCAACAACTTAACCACTTAACGAGGTCTGTTATATGATTATCCAATTAGAACCAGCGCTCGATAACAACCTTTGTGTCAGTAAAAAAGTGGAAGATTTCCTGTCCATGACCTTTTATGTCACCGAACATCGAGTTACCGGCACCTCCAAATGGAAAGAAGCTCATAGGAGCCGCGATACCGATATTGATTCCGACCATACTCGGTAATACACGATATTTAAACTCACGGGCCGTTCCGCCGTTTTGCGTGTAAATACAGGCCGCATTTGCAAACTCTCTAGAATTAATCAAATCGATTACCTCATCAAGATTTTTAGCCCGTACTATACTGACAACAGGACCGAAAATCTCTTCACGGGCAATGGTCATATCGGGTGTTACATTGTCAAAAATGGTGGGGCCGACAAAGAAACCGTTTGGATAATCTTCAACTTGAAAATCTCGCCCATCGAGAATCAGATCGGCGCCGTCTTTTATACCAGACTCAATATAGTTCAGCACTCTTTCCCTGTGTGCTGCGTTGACAACCGGACCCATTGCTGTTTGCTCATCCAGGCCATTGCCTACTTTCATGGCTTTTGTTGCTTCCACGAATTTTTCCTTTAACTCTTCGGCAACATCCCCAACAGGTACCAGCACAGATCCTGAAAGACAGCGTTGTCCAGTACAGCCAAAAAAGGATGTGATTAGCGATGGCATGGAGGCCTCCAGATCAGCGTCCGGCATAATCGCCACAATATTTTTGGCGCCGCCCAGAGCTTGAACTCTTTTGCCTGTTTCGCCGCAACGTTTATAGATATATTGGGCTGTTGGAGTGGATCCTACAAAGGAAATACCTTGAATGTCCGGATGATCCAGCATGGCATTAACAACGTCCCGAGATCCATGGACCATATTAACTACGCCTTCAGGAAAACCCACCTCGTCAATAACCTCGAAAATTTTTGTTTGAGTTGTGGGTACCTGCTCTGAAGGTTTCACCAAATAAGTGTTACCACAAACAATTGCATAGGGAAGAAACCACCATGGTACCATACCTGGGAAGTTATAGGGTACTATGGCTCCAAATATACCCAAGGGCTGACGGTGGCCAAAGCAGTCGATGCCTTTTGCAATGTCTTCCAGGGTATAGCCGGTCATAAGGGTTGTCACTCCGGTGGCATGTTCTACATTTTCGATCATACGCCGCACCTCACCACGGGATTCATCAATAACTTTGCCCTGCTCGGTGGTAAGAATCTTGGCGATATCTTCAAAATTGTCCTCAAATGCTTCCTTAAGACGAAAAAGATACCGGGCTCTGCTCAACGGCGGTGTGGCACGCCATTCCCAGAAGGCTTCTTTGGCTGCCTTCACCGCTTGATCTACGTCTTCCTTTGTGCCATAGGGAACTGTTGCAATCTTTTCACCCGTTGCAGCGCACCATACGTCACCAATCGTTGTCGATTTGGACTCCACCCATTCTCCATTGATGTAATTCTTTACTGCAGGTAGTGACATATTTTATCCTCCTTTAATTATTGATGGTTTCGTAAAAAGTGCAATTTGCTCGCTCTGTGACCATTTTTGGGATTCCTGAAAAGCTTCTCTAAATTGCAAGAACTCGGGCTACCGCCCTCAAACAGCTTGCAATTTTTAACGTTCAGCTTTTCATGAATCTTTTTCCAAAAATGCTCAATCTCGCTCGCAAATAACTTTTTACGAGTTTATCATTATTCGAATGCAATTAAATCTGAATTTATCAATTAGTCATCTTGCTTATTTAATTTATAGTAGCATGTCAAGCAAGTTGTTACATATTTTT
>CAZQOH010000424.1:0-2540 GCA_964594355.1 uncultured Desulfobacterales bacterium | reverse complement strand
ATCGGAGGTCCGGCTATCCATGCCTATCTGCTAACCAAAAATCTTGATAGTAGCAGATTTGAATCCTTACTTGTTACTGGAAAATTATCCAGTACTGAAGGAGATATGAGTTTCCTGTTCGATTCACTTGAGAAAAAGCCGATTATTGTTGATGCCCTCCAACGAGAATTAAGCCCGACAAAGGATCTATTCGCTTTTATTGAATTATTGAAAATTCTTTACAGAGAAAAGCCGGATATTGTTCATACCCACACGACAAAAGCGGGGGCCAGTACACGATTTGCTGTTTTTCTGTATGGCTTATTGACGCAGAGAAAAATAAAAACCATTCATACGTTCCATGGGCATGTGTTCACCGGCTATTTTAATCGATTCATATCTTTTATAATCGTCTGGATCGAACGCTTTTTAATGAGGATCACAGATGTTATTATTGCCATAAGCCCGTCTCAATATCATGAACTGACAAAAACATACCGGATTGCACCAGCACATAAAGTCGAAACCAAAGAACTCGGGTTTAATTTGAAGCTCTTCCTAGATAATGTACAGGAAAAGGGGAAATTTAGAGAAAGTCTCAATATTGATAATGATGTAATTCTCATCGGAATCATCGGACGGTTGGTTCCGATCAAGAACCATAAGATGTTTCTAAGGTTCGCAAAACATTTCATAATTAAAAACCCCGATATTAAAGTGAAATTTGTAGTAGTCGGTGACGGTGAATTAAGAGATGATCTTCAGGAGTTCGCTTATAAGCTCGATCTCGATGAATATGTTACATTTTGCGGATGGATAAAAGATGTTTCATTAGTATACTCGGATCTGGATATTCTCGCATTAACTTCTTTGAATGAAGGAACGCCTGTGTCCATTATCGAAGCCATGGCATCATCGGTGCCGGTTATTGCCACCAACGCCGGGGGTGTGGTTGACCTTTTAGGACCACCACTTGAACGATCCAATGGCTTTAGAATTTGTGAACGCGGGATACTGTGTAAAAAAGACGACCCTGTTGGATTTTCTCATGGACTTTCGTATTTGATCAATCTGAACTCCACCGAAGAAAAGATACTGCTTTCAAGAGCTTGTGAATTTGTGAAAAACAAATACAGACAAGAAAGATTAATTAAAGATATCGAGGTTCTATATACCAAACTGATGCAGGAAACCCATCGATAGCAGATAGGTTGAGCGGTTCAGAGTTCAACGTTCTGGGTTGGAAGAGTCTTAACGGAGTGTATCGATGGTATCCTAATTCTATTAAATCGATCAGTATAGAAATAAGGATCATCTCCAAAAGAGTTGGAGTCATTTAAAATGAGTAAACAATTGATCCCTAATGGCTGTGATTGAAAATATATATGTTAGCCGCAGACACACACAGACATACGCAGAAAATAAAGATTATTTGCCTGGGCGACATGCCCAGGCAAAAGCTTCAAATGCCTTTCAGGCATAAGCGTAATTATTATCGCGAAGCGATTGACTGTTTTTGCCTCCGCAAGTCGCGGAGGCAAAAGGTCCGTGTCCGTCTGTGTGTGTCGAGCGAACAAAGTGAGCGGGCGGCTAATAAAAAACGTCTCTCTAAAAATCAATATCTAACATGCTTGGATCATAAATATTTTTTTCAACATCAAATCAATTGATACCAACTAAATTGGAGAAGACCCAGAAATAATAATGTTGAATAAATGATAGAGCATTTAAATCCTATTATAAATAAATTACTTGATAAGGGAGTAAAAATTTCGAATCCTGCTTCCATTGAAATTGGTGAAGAAGTCAATATTGATCGTATTTCAGGTAAAGATGTCACTTTATATTCCGGATGCAAAATCTATGGTTCTTCTACGTTGATATTACAAGGGGCGAAAATCGGGTATCAAGGACCTGTAACCATTGATAGCTGCCAAATCGGTCCGGAAGTGGAGCTTTTTGGTGGGTATTTCAAAGAATCGGTTTTCTTGAAAAAATCGAGTATGCAAATTGGGGCGCATGTCCGTGAAGGGACGATTCTTGAAGAACAGGCGAATGGTGCGCATACGGTTGGTTTAAAACAAACCGTTTTGTTTCCCTTTGTAACCTTAGGAAGTTTTGTCAATTTCTGTGATTGCCTCATGGCGGGCGGTACAAACCGCAGAAACCATAGTGAGGTTGGAAGCTCCTATATTCATTTCAACTTCACACCCAATCAGGATAAGGCCACCCCCTCCCTTTTGGGTGATGTGCCGCGAGGCGTGATGCTGGATCAACCGCCGATATTCTTAGGAGGGCAGGGCGGAATTGTGGGACCTTCTCGTGTGGAATACGGCACAGTGACAGCAGCAGGGACGATCTTAAGAAGAGATGTACTAGTGCCTGATCAACTTGTTTTTGGAGAGAGCAGCAAGGGAGGGAGTATCCATTACGCTGTAAATGTTTATTCGAATATCCAGAGAGTATTTACCAACAACATTATTTATATTGCCAATTTGATTGCTCTCATGCGTTGGTATGAAAATGTCCGATCCATGTTCATATCCGAAGACTTTCCAGAA
>CAZQOH010000423.1:0-2540 GCA_964594355.1 uncultured Desulfobacterales bacterium | reverse complement strand
ACCATTTAATACTCAATTAATTACTATAAAATTACTGTTATTGTTGAAACCACATCGCTTGAACTCACTGGTTTTTACGGAGCGTAGCGGAGTAAAAATCCAGTGCAGTGATTCGTTATGTGCTTTCATTGATTGAAGTGCCCTTAGACTGGTTGTGATAACTGCACAACAACTCAGCATTTTCTAAAATTGTCTTTCCGCCTTTAGCATGGGGTATAACATGATCGGCTTGATAATCTGACCAACTTACCCTTGCTTCATTTTCTGGCTTTTCTTCTCTCAAGCACTGTTGGCAAAAATCAAATAGGGATTTTGGCAATGGATATTGATTATCAAAGAACTCTTGAACAGTTGTAATACGTTGTTGCCCATCAATAATTTCATTCACTGTTTGAGTATCTGAAAGCCGAACCTCTCTTATCACAAGTTTAGGGATATAGTAACGACGGAAAAGGCTATCTATCAGGGATTGCTTTTTCTTTTTTGACCATACGGATTTTCGTTGGTAGGGCGGTCTAGTTACATACATCTCCTTGTACTCAAAAAAATCTTTGATATTGATGTCAGAAGAAACTGTTATATATTTTGGTTTTGGATTAAATGACATTTCTTGTGAATCTCCTTTGTGTCAATTTCTTTGCACATAACGCTCAGAATCAGCAGGCACAAAAAGCCGCCGAGTTTTCTGATAATGTAATAAACTGCCTTGGCTTTTTGTGTCTGCTGCATTTTGTTGTTATGCAAAAATAAATAAATTTTCCGCCATTTTTTAAAGACCCGAACATCTTCCCCTGTAAGTGAAAACCATTCACCATCTTTTCGTTTATCGCCGAACCTCAAATGCCAGAATTTTTTTATCCCAACAGGGTCATCCGTTTTTATATAATGAATTGGTTTAACTTTTTCAGGAAGCTCTAATCGAATTTCACCCTCACGACGTATAGGATTATATGTCCTGCCAATTTTGTACTCATTACGCGTACTGTGTCTAATGAGATATGTAGCGTATCATTACTCATTATCCACTTAATATCTTATTCGGTTTGGCGAATCCCAGGCTGTGCATTCGGTGCAAGAACTAATAACAGAACTGCCAGATTTATCGCCTATCATGCATGCTTTTACCAATACATTACCTTCAAATTGTAGAATATATTTTCCAAAAAACCCGCAATCACCAAATGATTGATAACGAAAGCGTTCTCCAATAATCTGCTTAACTTCATTTAATGTCATCCCAACTTTAAGGGATGATATTTTGTTACTTGCATTATCTATTTCGCGGTGAATTTTTGCTATTTCATTATCAATTTCTCTCAACTTTTCTTGTTGAATTTTATATTCCTTAAGAACAACAGACTTTTCACGAAATTCGTTTTCAAGATTGATTATTTTTTGTTTCAGTTGTCTTTCTTCTAACTCTAACCCTGCCAATTTGTTTTCTCGCTCGATGTCAATTTGTTGAAGAATCTTTTGGCGCTCTTTCTCCAAATCTTTTTTCTGTTTTTCAGATGATGAAATGACTGTTGCAATCAAATTTGCGACATCTTTGGTTTTGTTTATTGAATAATCAGTCGTTCCAATTATTTTTGCGGTTTCGACATTTAGTATTTTGCTGTCAATACTTACTTTATTTGTAAACTCTGTAATTGTCCCAAAAACTATAACACTCGCACCAATCAATTTTCCAAGTTCAACTGCCGTTTTTTCATCAACAATACCAGAATATTGAAATTGTTGTTCTTTAATAATGAGTTCAATTGAGTTTCTATCAACAACCGTAAAATTTTTGTTATTGGTAAGTCGGTTACTAATTTTTACTGCAACAAATTTTCCAAAATAACTTGTAACTCCATTAAAATCTGAATGGTCATTTATAAACACTGTTGAACCAATCGGGAGTAATTGGCTCAATGAATCGGCATAGGCATTAATTGTGTTTGTGAGAATATCATCGCCTTTTACTAAATTGATGGAGATTGTTGGGGGGACACAAGACAAAAAACAAAACCCAAGAATTAATAATAAGTATTTCAAACCATTTCCTTTTTTTTCGCTACATAACGGGTTGCGGCAACGCCCGAAATCAGCCGCGGCGGTACGCCGTCGGCTGGATTGAGTTGTTATAAGGTTTTTTATTCTATGTTTTCGGATTTTGCAATTGAATATTTTAGAGCATCTAAGAATTCTCTAATGTACCTGTCGTAGTAACCAAATATATCGCCCATAATCAACTTTTGGGAAGTTGTTTTAACTTTCACTGCGAATTTCTTACCCGTTTGTTCAATCTCAATTTCCATTTCGGTTCCGAGCAGAAAGATATTCGGTTTAACATTTACAATAATTTTATTATCGTATTCACGGATTTTGCGATATTGCTTATTTTGTTTTATAATTTTTTCGATTTGATTAATAATAATGTTTTTGTCTATTTCAAATACTTCTAATCCTTTTCGAATAACAGTCATATTTATTTTTCTCCTTATAACGAATGAAATAACCTGCGTGAAAACTCTCACAACAAGCTATTCCGTTTTCCA
>CAZQOH010000422.1:0-2551 GCA_964594355.1 uncultured Desulfobacterales bacterium | reverse complement strand
AATTATACCTATTGGTATGGTGAACAGGGCTGGGTTCTATGTTAATAGGGGACATTCGTGCAGAGATTGCATTGGCAAGCACGTTCTGCACGAATGTCCCCTATTATCACAAGTTTTGTTCAATTTCGAAGTCGATACCCTGCATGTAATATCGTTTCAGCGATTTCATAAAGATGCAATTATTTCTTGATAAAGCTTAAGGTAACTTTCTGAAACATTTTGCCAGGTATAAGAGCGTGCCCTTTCTAACCCCTTTCCTATCATCTCTTCTTGGAGTTGTTTATTTTGTAAAAGCTCAGACATAGCAGATGTCATTTCTTCAATATTATTAGGATTAACAAGATAGGCCGCACCACCTGCCACTTCCGGCATTGCTGTGGTATTTGATGTGATAACCGGTAATCCCATCTTCATGGCTTCAAGGACAGGAATACCAAAGCCTTCATAAAGGGAAGGATATATCAAAAAATCGGCTATTCGGAATAGTGAATCCAACTCCTTCTCTGAAATAAAACCGGTAAAGACGATTCTATTCTCCATACCGGTTTCTCTTACAGAAGCATCACATATACTTTTCATCTTATTTTGATATGAAGCCCCGGATACACTGCCGGTTATAAGCAACTTCCCTGAATATCCATTCAAGTTTACCATCCCTTTAAAAGCATGAATAAGCCGGACAATATTCTTCCTTTCATGGATACCACCTACATTCAAAATAAAAGTGTCTTTTATTTCAAATCTGTTTTTGAGCTCTTCTTCCAAAGAAGGGTCTTTAGGATTTTTTTCACGGAGTCCATTTGGTATAACCCTGATCTTGTCATGTGGGACGCCTACCTTTTTTGCAATATCCTGCTTTGAAAATTCCGATACGGTTGCAATAATATCATTCAGTCGGCACGCCATTCTGATGCCGGGTTTATATAAAAATATATTTCTGTATAATCCCATTGCCTCTCTGAAAGTAAACGGTATGACATCATGAACTGTAAGTATAGAAGGCACCTTTTTTCGAAAAGGAAAACTCCAATTATAGAAAAAGTGAATAATATCAGCTTTTTTTGACAGGGCAATCTCCTGAATGGTACTTGAATCGATTATAGCGTTCCTAAATGACATCGCATGAGATGTCACATCCATAGGAATGATTGATAGATGTTTACCTTCTGTGAAAATATTTTTTACTTCTTCAATTCTATTTCTTTTACAGAGAATAACAACCGAATGTTCAATACCAGTAATATATTTCACTATCTGGATAACACCCTGCTCAACACCGCCGACAACACCATCATATTTTCGAAAATCAAAAACTATTTTCATCTTTTATTCCATTAAAAGCTATTCAACAGACTATCAATATCTGTAATGGCAAGTCCTACTGATTCATCAGCAGCACCATAATATATATAAATGCTTCCGTCTTTTTCCACCATGCCATTCGTAAAAACAACATTACCGAAAAATCCTTCTATTTCAAAAGATTCTGTAGGGGTAAGCAGCGGAGTTTCAGCTCTCCGAACTACCTTATACGGTTTATTGAGATCCAGCAACAAACAGAATAAAGAATATAATGAATTATCCCCTTTTCCATGGTAAATACTCAACCAACCATCGGTGGTTTTGATAGGTGGTGCGCCGCCTCCTATTTTCATTGATTCCCACTTCATATCACGGGGGTGTGCTATGCATTTATGATTTCCCCAGTGCAACATGTCTGGAGATTCACTGTACCAGATGGAAGCTTTTCCAAACCCAGAGTTGTTCGGTCTATGCAGCGCTATATATTTGCCGTTTACTTTTTCAGGGAATATGGCGACATCTTTGTTTTCAGGATGGAAAATAATACCTTTTCTTTCAATTGTAATAAAATCTTCAGTCACCATAAGTGCTGTAGACCATGAATCCTCTGAAACAACGGTAAAGTTAATATAATATTTACCATCAATAAAGGTTGCACGTGCATCCTCGCACCCGTATTTTTCAGATTCATCAACCGGATAAATAAATGGCTTATCTTCAACTGTGAAATTGATGCCATCTTTACTTCTTGCGAGTCTAATATGGCTCATCGTTGAAAGGTAGTCTTTTCCTTTATAAATGACACCCCGAGTATCTTTTAGTTGAACATCCGGGTCATCTTCTTTAAAATCCATAATAGCCGGATACGACCTACCGCTTTCAAATTTGTAAACCGGCGTACTTATAAAACCTGGTTTCGATTCACATTTTTCAGCTACTCGTAGTAATAAAACAATTTCATCCCCGTATGCAATTACTCCAGGGTTAAAAGCCCCAACAACCTTGTACCCCTCCAGTGATGGTTTCACGTCTGATGGTTTGATAACAGGATTATTTTCGTACTTCTTAATCATTAAAGCCTCCTTTAATCTTTACATAATCGCAATACTCAAAAGATGAAAAAGATAAATGGTAGGAATTCCTTTTTTATAGACGGAATAGTGGAAAATCTAATCTATAACACCCATTAAATGATAGTAAATATCCTGGCCCAGAGGGTCAGGCTTTGGGTTACCCCTGGAAGGGGATG
>CAZQOH010000421.1:0-2554 GCA_964594355.1 uncultured Desulfobacterales bacterium | reverse complement strand
CCGATTAGTTTTACTTTATCTTTTAATTTTTGGCTATTCACTAGTTCTTCATAAAATTTATTTATTTTTGGCGCCTCCCGTTGGCAATGGGGACAGTACATACTAAAGATCTCAATAATCACAACTTCTGCTTTTATCTGTGGTATGGTAAATGTTCCTTTTCCTGTGATTCCGATATATTTTTGGTGCTCCGTATTTTTTGGCACGGAAAGGATTATTTCCGGTAACTTATTACCCTCTGCAAGCGGTTTTTTATCTGCGAAGGCTTGATATGTGAAAAAAAGCAGAAAAATTAAAACTCCGGTTAACATGAATACATTTTTAATTTTCATAATTTTCCTCTTCTGTATTACTCATACAAATTTCATGCCAGGTATAAAATATTTTGAATAATTACAGAATAGACAATAATATCAACTCATTGCATAGACACTGCATTTATGTCTGATAGAAAGGGATCCCAGCAATGAGACACTGATTGGTTATTTTGTTCTCAAAAGATCGGAAACTTCGCAAAAAGGAACTAAATATTGTATTTCCATGGGTTACACGTTAAAATAAGGTTGAAAGTGTCTCATATTGTTTATTGATACACAATTGTATCATGAGACAGGTCCAGACAAATTTATCACTCTATTTGTTAAGAGCAATCAGTTCATTACTGAGAATTCTTATATGCCCCATCTCCTCTTTAATAATTATATCAAGTTTATTTCTTCCGAGCTTATCCGGTACTAAATCCTTCATACCAAGATAAAAGACGATGGATTCTTTCTCAGCCAAGATGGCAGCCTTGAAAACTTCTTGAATTGATGAAACATCGATCTCTTTTTCAAAGAAGACCTTGGTGTCCGCCATTGCCCGAAGATAAAGGACAGATTCACCTTCCGGATCAAAAACAGTTGCTTTCTTTTCTTCACCGATCAAACCGGCCCTCAAAGCGGCAAATGTTTTTTCATGGGCATCTTCCATTGCAGCAATTTGAAGCAGAAGCTTTTTCACAGAAGGATCGGCAGCATTTTCAGCTGATTTTCTGTAAAACTTTGCACCGTTTCGTTCCATCTGTTCAGCCATTTCAAAAATATTATCTGCGCTAAAATCGTAAACCATTTATTTTTATCCTTTCTTATTTAATTTTCATATAACTCCTGTATAGTCAATAACCACCCCTAAAAAGTGTGGTTTGCCGGTAGTCTTCTCTCCGGAACATATTCATGGGATATCTTACCCTCATTCCATTCTTTTGACACATAAAGATTGCAGTAACAGCTGCCATACTCCTCTACATCAGGCTCTCGATACACACATGGGCAGAAAATATCCTTATCCTCTTTTCGATCCCCTGATGACAGCCTGCACGGGCAGGACATATAGCCATAACGCGCTTTATTCACTAGAAGTGCCTCAAGTAGTTCAAGTACCTGCTCCCTGTCTTTGTTAAAGAAATAGCCTTTGGGTTCTTGAACCTTTCTTAGCATCTCATAGAGCTTATCCGCATTATTCATAATCCAAGCGCCTCCTTGATTTCTTTTTCTTTGTGTCCAACAATAACTTTGTCTCCAATGATAATGGTGGGGAACGAAAGACGTGGATTCCATTTTTTCATATCTTCAAGAACAGCAGACCTCCCCTCTCCCTTGAGTAGGTCAACGTCAACAAAATCGTATTTAATTTTGCAGTCGTTCAGAAATTTTTTGGTGGCCTTACAATGACTGCAGGTGCTAAGCGTATAGATCTTAACCGGTTTTTCCATTACTATTATCCTTTCTTTTTCAACTAAAATTTTCCCTTTTCATCACAGACGTGGATCAATGTGGCCGGGTCCGCCGCATTCAGGAGTATAACAAGTAACATTGAGAAAATCGCATTTTTCCTTACACTGCGTGCATATGTCCGGTGGTACAGAGGCTGTAATAAGATATCCGCACTTGCCGCACTTCCAGTAAGTCAAGCCGCATTCGGGGCATATATCACCGGTAAATTTGCCATCAGAGGTATGACCACAATGGGCACATTCAAAATTTTCCTGTTTATTTTCCATTTTATTCACCTCCACTTGTATTTATAAAGAAGATAATGCTCCATAATTTTAAAAGAGCAAAAGCCATGCCAACAATATACCGAATAAACTGTAACCGGCCACCTCTGCGTTTTTTGTTTTATCATTTGCCAGATACCCTTTGCTTCGCTGTCATTCGGTAGAAATCCGCTTCGGGGAATTTAACCCAATAACTCACAAAAATCTGTGAAATCTGTGGATTAAAAGTTCAAAATAAGATCATTTTATTATATATTCTTTATTAACACGCCAGCAATATACTCAAATGACGCCATGGTATTTTTTTTGTGTATCTTATTGTATCATAATTTGCTTTGAGACACAAATGTCTCATGCGATATATTTTAGGCCCACCCACTCAAATACCCATAATTACATAAAGCGTCTAATACAGAAGTGAACTTACATAATAGCCTAAAATCAATGGTATAATTTCTTCAAATATAGTGTTTGTCAAAATAACGTTCCGTTTCAAAGAATGTATGCAGCGTCTGA
>CAZQOH010000420.1:0-2572 GCA_964594355.1 uncultured Desulfobacterales bacterium | reverse complement strand
ATTGAGTATTTTGAGGATTAAAATTTGAGCCTAACGCAGAAATTGGGCAAAAGGGAGCGTTTTGCAAAGGTCTCGGTAAAATTGTTTTGATCTATAGTTGATGGTTTCGTAAAAAGTACAATTTGCTCGTTCTGTGACCATTTTTAGGATTCCTGAAAAGCTTCTCTAATCAGAATAGACATCATTTATACAAAATTTGCTTTGGAGCTGGATTTTATGGCCATTTTTAACATAAATAAGCGGGAGATTGAGTGCAAGATCGTATATTATGGGCCGGGCAGAGGTGGGAAAACAACAAATCTTGAGCAAGTTTACAAGATTTTTAAGAAACAAGTAACAGGGGAGATGGTTTCTATAGACACGGAGGGTGACCGAACCCTTTTTTTTGATTTTCTCCCCATGGGGCTCGGTAAAATAAAGGGTTGCGATGTAAGAGTCCAATTATACACTGTTCCAGGTCAAGTTAAGTATGGTTCCACTCGAAAATTGGTTTTAAAGGGGGTTGACGGAATTATTTTTGTTGCTGACTCTCTTAAAGTTAGACGTGAAAAAAACTTGATTTCATTAAAGGACCTTCACCAAAATTTAAAGATGTATGGTCTCAGTATTTTAAAGATTCCTCTTGTTTTGCAGTATAATAAGAGAGACCTTGTCAAAAAGGGTCTTCCTGTGCTGTCTATGGAACAGATGGACAAAGATCTTAATAGACAGCTTAAAGTTCCCTTTTTTCCCGGCAGTGCTGTTGCGGGTGAAGGTGTCGCGATTACATTTAAGCAATGTGTGAAGTTGACGTTGAAACACCTTCAAAAAGAATTTAAATGGGCAAAATAATTATTACGCATGAGTAGTAACATTGTTTTATCAGGAAATCTAAACTTTCTCAATCTTGGGGAGATATTGCAGCTCCTCGGCTCAAACGGGAGTTCAGGATTGTTGCGGATAATGAGTAAATATGCCCCCAACCCGGGATTGATGTATTTTTTAAATGGCAACCCGATAAATGCTTCGAATGGTTCGTTGAACGGTATTGACGCTGTTTATTCACTCTTTGGATGGATTGAAGGAGAATTTGAATTCAGCACGGAAGATATAAAAAGCGAAAAAGTTATTAAATTTGGTCGGATGGAAATAATACTCACTGGCTTAAAGATGCTGGACGATGGTGATATTGAGAAATTAGGACCGGTATCTTTTGAAAAAGAACCATCAGATTTACCCGGCAAGGAGTCGATCCTGCCAATCATCAAAGGCCCGCTTGTTGATTACATGGACGTGGTTGATGAAGAAGAGGTCCTTGATGGCGATAGAATCATTGAAGAAGGAAAACATGGCGAATGGATCTGGGTTATATTGGAAGGGGTTGTAGATATTATTAAAGAAACTTCCAAAGAGACAATAAAAATAGTTAGAATCGGTGATGGTTCATTTATCGGGAGCATATCTTCATTCTTCATGGAAGGTCAAATTCGTAATGCAACGGCTGTTGCAGCAGGAAATGTTCAACTGGGTGTTCTGGATTCACAACGTCTTTCCAATGAACTTGCATCTTTCTCCTCGGAATTCAAGAGACTTGTAATAAGTCTTGATAAAAGACTCAGGGAAGTTACCGATAAAACGATTGATGCTTATATAAAAAAGAAAAAAGTAAAAGATTTTCTAAAAGATAAAAAGTTAGTAATGAAGACTGATGAAAATGAAAAAAGATTATTTTCAATTAAACGGGGAAATGCTTTTATTGTTCGAAAAACAGATAGCGATTATATACATCTATCTACTCTTAATAAGGGGGATTTTTTCGGCCATGTTCCGTTTCTGGATATGGGTCATGAACCTTATTCTGCTATGGTTTTCGGATCAAAAGACCTCGAGATAAAAAAGCTGGGCTCTGAAAAACTACAGAAAGAATATGATCAGCTTTCAAATACGTTTAAGAATATTATTGAAAATCTTGGAACTTGTATATTGGCGACCACAATGATGACATGTGAATTTCAAAAGAAGGCGGGTTCAAAAAAATCGACAAAGAAGTGAAATAATAATTTTTTTTTAAGGTGGAACAAATGACGACAAAAAAGAATAGAAAACATGAAAGAGTCGCTTCACTCAACCTATTGCACTTTACTGGTTATAGAAACGATGTAATTATAAAACAGGGTATGGGTAGGACTTTAGATGTATCTGAATCCGGTATACTTCTTGAAACTCATTTTTTAATGGAATTACAGGATCAGCTATCGCTGACAATAGGCCTCGAAGATGATCTTGTGGAGATGAAAGGAAGGGTGGTTTATTGTAATGAGGAAGAAGGCGGAAAATTTAAAGTTGGAATTGAGTTTTTTGAAGTTGATGAAAAAGCGCTTCAGATGTTAGAACAGTATATTGTGTTATTTAAAAGTCTAGGAGATAGTTCGGCGAGTTAAACTAAAAAATGAAAATAAGTAATCGGTCACTGATCACTTGAGACCTTTGCAAAACGCCCCCTTTTGCCCAAATAGCGCTGTCGCTTCACTAAAGTGCCTGCGTTAGGCTCAAATTTTAATCCTCAAAATACTCAATGTATTCCTGCGGTTAA
>CAZQOH010000419.1:0-2575 GCA_964594355.1 uncultured Desulfobacterales bacterium | reverse complement strand
TTAACCATTTATAATAATTACGTATTTAAAATGTTCAATGGTAAACTTGGGTTAGTGTTTTCGTGGCCGAATAGTTACAATGAAGAAAGAAAAAATGTCAAATAACGGTGCATTATCAGGAATAAAAGTACTTGATCTGTCACGCTTGCTGCCTGGGCCATACTGTTCGATGATTCTTGCAGACCACGGTGCACGTGTTATCTCTATCGAAGGGAAACGTTTCATGGCAGACAATCTTTTCATACCTGTGATTAATCGAAACAAAGAACACATGTCCCTCGATCTAAAGACAAAAGAAGGCAAAGATATCTTTTTCCGTCTTGTAAAAGACATGGATGTTTTCCTGGAAGGATTTCGTCCCGGAGTAGTCCATAGACTCGGGATTGATTATGAGACTGTACGGAAAGCTAATTCGAAAATCGTATACTGCTCTATTTCGGGATACGGCCAAACCGGCCCATACCACACACGGGTTGGACATGATGTAAATTACCTCAGCTACTCCGGAGTCCTTGATCTTATCGGCGAAGCGGATCACCCGCCTTCCATCCCGGGAATCCAGATTGCAGATATTGCAGGTGGAGGCATGAATGCGGCAATCGGAATCCTTTTGGCCCTTCTTGCAAGGGAAAGAACCGGAAAAGGACAATATATAGATATTTCCATGACAGACAGTATGGTCGGGTTTTTGCCCATGGCTCTTTATCTTCATAATCTCAAAGGACAGGCACCCGGTCGAGCTGACTCATTTCTCTCTCACCGTTATGCCTGTTATAACACTTACGAAACATTAGATGGAAGGTATATATCAATCGGTGCAGTTGAAAACCGTTTCTGGAAGGAACTTTGTGAGCATATGGAGGTTCCGGAGTACACACCACTACAATATGACGAAAACCGGCGACAGGAAATCATCGATTTTATGCGTTCTTCCTTTATGAAAAAAACTCTCGCAGAGTGGGAAGCAGAACTTAAAGACCTCGATGTCTGCTGGGGACGGATCCAGAACCTGGAAGAAGTGTTGCAAGATCCGCTTTTTAGGAAAAGGGAAATGGTCGTGGAGTTCCAGGAAAAAGACGGAAAAAAGAACAAGGCTCTTGGGGTGCCTGTCAAATTGAGCGAAACTCCTGGTTCGCTGCGTACCCCGGCACCACATTTTGGAGAAAGTACAGCCTCTATACTCAAAGAAATAGGCTATTCAAAAAAAGAAATAAAGGAGTTTTCAGATAAGGGTATAATCTGAGACCTTTGAAAAATGCTCAATTTTGTTCAAGTTCAAGGAAGGCGAAAATTTTAACCACAGGAATACATAGAGTATTTTGAGGATTAAAATTTGAGCATGACACGGAAATTGGGCAAAAAGGAGCGTTTTGCATAGGTCTCAATTTAAAAAGGAGCAAGATCATGGCACAACTTATAGCAGACCGCACGGATATCGACTTTGTCCTTTATAAACAACTGGAAATTGAACAACTTGTTAAAACAAAGAAATACGGTGAATTTAACCGTAAAATATTCGATATGATTATTTCAGAAGCAAGGAATTTCAGTATAAAGGAGATCCTTCCCACTTTCACTGAGGGAGACAGAGAAGGGGTCCGTTTTGAAAATGGTCAGGTGAAAGTCCCGGAGTGTTTTCACCGACCATTTAAGCTTTATATTGAAGGGGAATGGCTTTCCATGACGGAAGATCCTGAGCTGGGAGGTCAGGGTCTTCCTCATATCATTGCACTTGCCGCCACAGAGTATTTGGTGGGTGCTAATTTTTCTTTAACTACCTATGGTACGCTGGGCCACGGCACCGGGAAAATAATCGATCTTTTCGGCACAAAAAAACAAAAAAAACTCTTTGTAAAAAACCTTTTTACCGGCCGTTGGGGAGGAACCATGATCCTCACCGAGCCACAGGCCGGATCGGATGTGGGGGCTATCACAACAACGGCAGTTAAACATCAGGACGGAACCTATTCAATCTCAGGAAATAAGATCTTTATTACCAGCGGAGAACATGATCTGGCAGAAAATATTATCCACCCTGTTCTGGCGCGAATCGAAGATGCCCCTAAAGGAACAAAGGGAATCTCGCTTTTTATTGTCCCCAAGATCTGGGTAAACGACGACGGGAGTTTAGGCGAGCCGAACGATGTAGTATGCACCGGTATTGAAGAAAAGATGGGAATCCACGGGAGCTCCACCTGCAGCATGACACTGGGAGGTAAGGGCCGGTGTCGGGGTTTTCTGTTGGGAGAAGAGAACAAAGGGATGAGTATAATGTTTCACATGATGAATGAGGTTCGTTTAGAGGTGGGATTTCAAGGATTCATACACGCATCTGCAGCGTATCTATATGCAGTAAACTATGCCAGGGAACGTCTCCAGGGAAAGGAGCTGGAAAAGTCTAGAGATACGGATGCTCCTCAAGTGCCGATCATCCGGCATCCTGATGTACAGAGGATGCTTCTGTGGATGAAAGCCTATGTAGATGGAATGCGCAGCTTTATTTATTATATAGCTTTATGTTTCGAGTTATTGTCAAGAGTTGTGTATGGAAAAATTAGGCGGCGATCCGTTTTTC
>CAZQOH010000418.1:0-2582 GCA_964594355.1 uncultured Desulfobacterales bacterium | reverse complement strand
ATTTGTTTCGGATTTCGATATTCGAATTTCGGATTTAACCCGTTCAACAATAAAACATCTCCTTCCAGGGGTAACCCAAAGCCTGGCCCTCTGGGCCAGGATATTTACTTAACCAGTTTTATTATTTTAAACCGCTTCAATTTTTCTTTAATAGGGGGTCAATATGATCAAAGGATGTTTTACGGCACTTATTACTCCATTTGGTGATGACGGTCTAAATTATGAAGGTCTTGAAAAACTAATGGATTTCCAAATAGAAAATGGAATAACCGGAATTTTAGTTGCAGGAACAACAGGCGAAAGCCCCACTTTAAATTGGGGTGAACACAACAAGGTCACTGAAGTTGTTGCAAAACACACAAAAGGCAAATGTATTTGCATAGCAGGAACCGGAAGTAATAATACAAAGGAAACCCTTGATGGTACAAAGCATGCTGCCGAAGTAGGCGCTGATGCAGTATTGCTTGTGGATCCTTATTATAATGGGCCAAGCTCTCTTGAAATCCGCAGGGAATATGTTGGCCCCGTTGCCGCCGCCTTTCCTGATATCCATGTCATTCCTTATGTAATACCCGGTAGAACAGGGGCACAGCTGCTTCCTGAAGATCTGGCTCTTCTTCATAAGAAGTTTAAGAACGTAAGCACTGTCAAAGAAGCCACAGCCGACCTTGACAATATGAAACGCACCAGGGTTTGCTGCGGGCCCGACTTTGTTATACTATCCGGTGACGATGGTATGACCTATGAAATGATGGTGGATTCACAGATAAAGGCGGCAGGTGTTATTTCTGTTGCTTCAAATGTTGCTCCCGGCTCTATCACCAAAATGGTTCATTTTCTTGAAGAGGGTAATCAGGCAGAAGGCCAAAAGCTGATGACCGCACTCAAACCCCTCTTTAATCTTGTTACGGTTAAAACCATGGAAAAAACGCCTTACGGGGAAGTAGTATGTCGAGCTCGAAATCCTTTGGCTTACAAAACTTTGATGTCAATTCTTGGAATGCCCTCCGGAGGATGCAGGAAACCTCTAGGAAAGATGACCGCAAAAGGACTTGAAACGGTTCTTGAGGCCGCACGAATAGTACAGACCAATAACCCTGAAATCTTTAAACCTTTGGCAGACTTCTTCGGTGTTAATATTGATGACCGTTTAAACAACCCTTTATACCGGGAAGGACTGTATTATGATGAATATTGAAAATACTTGACAAGATAACAGGATAGACACGATATACATCAAGTTACTCAAAAAAATCTATCAGTAACAGTTCACGGGTTCAGGGTTCAATGTTCGGGGTTAGTGAAGGTTAACAAAAGAAAGATAACCCAGAACCTGTGAACGCCTACAAATTATTATCTTGTTTATCCTGTTATCCCGTCTAATATTTGAACTATTACATAAAACCTGTGAAGCCATGAAAAACAATCCATTACCCAGGTTAGATAAATATCCTGAGTTAAAAAAAGAATTGTTGCCGTATTGCAGGCTAAAACGTGGTGATATATGGGAAGACCCATCCGGAAATCATAAGGTTGGATGTCTTGATGCAGCCGATGATAGAGATGTTAAAAAAATAATGGGGACAAAACAGGCCCGGCTCGCCATACATGATCCCCCTTACAACCAAGTAGCATTTAAAGAAAAAAAGCTTAATGAATATATCACATGGTGCAAAAAATGGGTTGAAATCACAAATCATCACCTTTCTGAGAATTCATCTCTGTATATATGGTTAGGGGCCGATCAAAAAAAAGGGTTTCAGCCGCTTCCTGATTTCATGATCATGATGAGATCAATAGAGGATCTTAAGGCAAGATCTTTTATTACCCTTCGCAACCAACGTGGATACGGAACCCAAAAGAATTGGATGGCTATCCGCCAGGAACTTTTATATTATACCAAGGGAAATCCTAGCTTTGTTGTACAATACACGGATATACCTAAGATTCTAAGAGGTTATTATAAAAAAATCGGTGGAAAAGTAACGGAAAATATAAAAAGAGGTAAATCAAAAAATATTAGATCCGGAAATGTGTGGGTTGATATACAGCAAGTTTTTTATCGTAGAGAGGAGAACGTGTCGGGTTGCTATACACAAAAACCGATTAGAGCACTCGATCGGATTGTGTTGGCAAGCTCAAAAAAAGGGGACCTGGTAATAGATTTTTTTGCTCACTCAGGAACAACTTTGCTTTCTTGTGAGCATTTTGGTCGCACGTGTTATACGATTGATAACGACCCTGTATTTTGCGAGATAGCCATCCGACGTTTGGAATTATTTAGAACCAAACGTCTTCTTGGGTGGCAAAACAGTAACCCCTTCGAAGATATATTCGGTCCTGACAACAATCTTTTAAAAGAATATACATCACGAGAAAGAACCGATTATTCGCAACTATCATTGTTTTAGATCCGTCCGTTCACAAATTTTTTATTTAGCATATCAAAATTCTTCTCACTTTCATCATTTCGGAACATATTTTTGAAAACCTCTATAACAATCCACCATCGAGAACATAAACATTGAAGGATCATCTCCCGATTAGTTGTAGTTAATTAAGGCAAAACAAATGTGTTATTT
>CAZQOH010000417.1:0-2600 GCA_964594355.1 uncultured Desulfobacterales bacterium | reverse complement strand
GCTTTTGTCATGAAAAACGTTAGAAAAGTTAACGTTTTTTACACCTCATGAAATCACAGCAAGTTCCTGAGTTAAAAGACTTAATCCTTGATCGAGGAGGGAATAAGCTGCTTCAATATAGGAAGGTTGCTCGGCGTTGCGGGAAGGGTGTTTTTTGGTACACCTTGAAATCATAGGATTTTTAAAGTGGCTCTCAGAACAAATTGAAAGCCAAAGCCACTTCCAGCCAATTTCGGTAACTCTGTAGAATGATTTGTTTTTCTGTTTTTCGACGACTCCTCGGACTTTCAATTTATTCATTTCATAGCGGATTTGTGCAGGATTTCGAAAATTTGCTGATAGGTTGTTGAAAAGGTCAACCGTTCTGAAACCATACGCTTGATATTTTGGTTTTAACATCTCATTTGCTAGGGCTCTTTGCCGTTCTTTTCTAAAATCCGGGGCCGTTACATTGCGCCCTTTGTGATCGGCAAATGGCTTGTTGAACATTTCATGTTCATCTTCCGATAAAGAAGCGACTTGCACATCGGCACAACAATTCAAAAAACGGTCATTGCATCCGGCACCGCTCCACAAATAGGCCTGCAGATAAAGGACAGGTTTTTGGAGCCCCAGCGATTTGGGGTTATTGATGGTGGTTTCGGTACGAATGAAATATCCGGTCTTGTTGTATTGTTTGATGGAATTGCCCCTGAACCAATGTTTGATGCAGGCGTTGTTGTCGTAGAGTCGCCAGAAGGTCTTGGAAATTGTTCGACGATGAGGCCGTCGGCTAAAAATTTGAGCAATGGTCTCGGGCAATCCGAGACGTTGGAATTTATCCAAGAGGCGTTGGAAAAGGTTGGTACAAAAACGGGCCGATTTGAAAATCATATTGGAGCATATTTCAACCTGGGTCAAATACCACCCATGGACGAGAAACCTTGATCTTGTGGAATATTTTCCTTTGTCAAATTTGAAGAAAATATCCATCCAGAGGTTGATTCTATTGAGCACAGCTCTACCATCAAGAGATAAAGCTGCTCTTTGCAGGGCATCTGGATCATCAACGTCGACAAAGGCATTTTCTTTGAGTCTGTATTTGATGCCCTGCTTGTCAAGCTGGAGTCGAATTGCATTGTGGCCGTTGAAATAGAATTCTGCATGGAAAGGTAGATAGGAAGAGATTTTCAGGTAGCAAGGTCCACCCAGAAGCGCATCGTGAAAGTAGATGTAATACTGTTTGACCGGTTTTCTGCAATCGTAGATGCGTTCATAGCGTTTGCCTTTTTTTGAAGTGAGTTCTCGACACACGAAAGTTCTGACAGGCTCTTTATCGGTGAGGATGCAAAAAACGTGATCGCCTTTTTTGTTGAAATGATTGGCATATTTTTGCTGCACAAACTCTAGCTTTGCCCCATCAGTACCCCCGCCTGCGGAAGGCCACCAATGGATAGGAATATTTTTTTTGGCAGCCACCTTTTGGATATGGGCATTTAGCTGGTCGGTTAGAATGCGTAACACCCCATTGCTTAAACGGCTAAAACCCAAGGCACGAAGCAGTCTGACGACCCCACCGGGGAAAAAAAGCATCAGAATGTAGCCCCGGATAATCACCCGGTCAAAGCAGAAATAATTGAACTTGATATTTGCAGCGAATTGATTCAAAAATGAGTTGTTCATGGGCGCTCCTTGGGTTAGGGATCTTCGGCAAAGAATCCATACCGGATCACTCGTGAACAATCAAGTCGGCAGAGGGCTAAAGGCCTCATAGATGGCAATATGAGGATCGCTGATTCTCATCAATTATATCCGGGAATTGCCCCGGCTCAAATAGCTACCATCATGGCATTTGCCCTCTGCCAATAACACCTTTCGGAACTTCAGTTTGGTAAATTTGAGGAACCTAGAGGCAAAAAGGGATTGGGGATATGCTCCCGATTACGTCGACGCTATGTGGAAAATGCTGCAAAACGACGATCCTGCCGATTATGTGATCGCTACAGGGGAATCCCACTCGGTACGCGAATTTTGTGAGTTGGCCTTTAAACACGTGGGTATCGAACTTGAATGGAAGGGCTCAGATATTTCCGAAAAAGGCATTGTCCGATCAACCGAGTTTTCAACAACAGAAGATGCAAACAGACCACCCAAACCCGGCGATGAAGTGGTTGCCATCGATTCCCGCTACTTTCGCCCCACGGAAGTTGACTATCTCCTTGGCGACGCAATAAAAGCAAAACAAGAGCTAGGCTGGGAACCAAGCGTTACTTTTGAAAAATTAGTAATAATAATGGTAGACGCTGACGTCCAGGAAATCCTCAATCTCCAACACAGCCAAGATATCATCCAGCAAATAATCAACGGCAATGACCATCCATAACATCCTGTATTAGCCGCCCACTTACTTCGCTCGTTTGACAACACCTGGACGTAAGAAACTTTTCAGCCTGGGCGATGTTCCCCAGCCAGAAACTGCAACTCGCGCAGCGATGCGAAGCTTTCTCCCGGAGATCTTTGAAAAACGCTCAATTTCGTTCAAGTTCAAGGAAGGCGAAAATTTCAACCACAGAAATATATTGAGTATTTTGAGGATTGATATTTGAGTCTGACACAGAAAT
>CAZQOH010000416.1:0-2601 GCA_964594355.1 uncultured Desulfobacterales bacterium | reverse complement strand
TCAGCGGTACCATCGTCAATATCCTTCTTCATTTCGGCTTCGGTGAGCTGAACCGCCCATCCATCTCCTGTCCTTGAAAAGATTTTTTCCATGATTTAAACCTCCTTTTTTATAATAATTCACCGTTCAAAGGTTCAGGGTTTACGATTTTTTCATATTTTTTATAATCTTTGTGTCTTATTGTCTTATTTTTCTGATAATTTAAGAAAAAACGATAAAAAGAAACCAGTCATGATCAATACTCCTGAGAGACTGATGCCCCAAGCAAAGTAACCTTGATCAGCCATAATCCCAATCAAAGCAGGAACACCACCACCACCTAATAAAAAAGCTATTGGTATCGTTAAAGATATTGTTACATTTCTGTTTTCAGGTGTACTTATTAATGATAAGGCAGCAAAACCAGCGGGAAAGAAGCATATCGCCGACATAGGTTGCAGGAATACTACAGTTGCAATCCAGTCTACCGATACTATACCAAGTAGTAGTGTAAAGATTCCGGTTATAAGAAATACACAAACCATAATTGTTTTTGGACCAAACCGATCTGTTGCCCATCCTCCTAAAAACACTAGCCCTAAATTCGAAATACGGGAAATACCTACAAGGCTGTTGGCCCAATCTCGGTTTACTCCATGTTCGGTTACCAAGTATAAAGGAAGCATATTATAAATTCCAAGCGAACTGGTAATTGCCAAACTGAATAAGAAAATCAAAATCCAAAAAGCGGGAATCTTGAGAATTGCCTTAATAGATGAATAATTAAGAGCTTCTCCTAAAAAATTCCCTCCTTTACCAAAACCGGCAAATACAAATCCCATAATAACTGAAACTACTCCAACCATAAATAAAATATTGCCCCAGATAAACCAGTGAAGAAACATCTCAGTCAATAACGGTACCGATACAAAGCCCAAAATTGGGGCAAGTTCATGAATAGCAATTGCTTTACCCCACTGCTTGGGATTAACCAGAGATGTAATCGTTGTAACGCCCGATGGAAGATATAAACCCGCTGAAATTCCCAAAAGGAATAAAAAAAATCGCATTTCAAAGAGACTTTTGCTGAAGGAAATTAATGAAAGAGCGGTACCCACGGCTATAGCCGAAACAATGATCATTTTTCTATGGGTAATATGAGAGGATATATATCCGGATCCTAGAAGTGATATAAAATACCCAATGGAAAGGAATAAAAAAAGTGAACCGGCATCTCCATGACTAAATCCTAAATCTTTTTCAATTATAGACAGTAATGGAGCTATAATAATTCTGGCAATAAAGTTTAGTAAAAAAATGGATGTTATCAGCAGGAGTGGAGCAAGTTGAGCAAGAAAAGTCTCTTTGCCGATATTATTGTCTCTGTTAAACTGACTTGTTTCAATACCATTCAAGATTTATATTCCTATTTATCTCTATTCAAAGCATGAGACCTTTGCAAAACGCCCCCTTTTACCCAAATAGCGCTGTCGCTTCACTAAAGTGCCTGCGTTAGGCTCAAGTTTTAATCCTCAAAATACTCAATGTATTCCTGTGGTTAAAAATTTCGCCTGCCTTGAACTTGAATAAAATTGAGCATTTTTCAAAGGTCTCACCATATATCATTCTTAATCCTCTCCACGGTTTTCGTATCAACATCAAACGGTATATCCGGTAAAACCGGCTCCGGCAACCTGTTCCGATAAAACGGTGTTTCTCTGATTTTCATATTGTATGAAATAATCATCAAATTCTCCAAGGTTAAAACATCTTGGATATTATACGCCAGTAAGGTTTCCAGCGCCTTTTGATTTCCATTTTTCCGGTAATCGTACCATAGCAGGACTGCGAAAAATCCATCAATATTTTTCAGATCCCCCCTGTCAATCCCCAACTGAACTTCACAACCTTTTAAACCGCCCTTATAGCCTATACTCCCAAGAATATATCTCAAATCAATATGGGCGTGGTCCAGTTTAATGCCAAAATAACTTTCAATGAACGGAACGTCAAAACATTTCCCGTTGTACGTTACAATGACCTTATATTTCTTGATGTCATCCAAAAAGTCGTCAAGATTATAGCCGTTGACATAATAGGTAATGGAATTTCCGTTATACAGAGCAATGGTCGTTATTTCATTTTGCCGGCTTTCCAGTCCTGTTGTTTCAATATCCAAATAAACCGTTGTTTGCCTAAATTCAGGGAAAAATCGCCAGTGTAAGCTGGCCGGTAACAGATCTGAAAAATAGTTTGGATTATTGGATTTGATGTGTTGTCTTGATTCTTCAAGGGATCTTATTATGGTATCAATTTTTGATTGTGACAGACGAATTGGGCAATTTTGTGTGAAATCTTTCCAGCTGTGGATGCCGGAATCCCAAAATTGTTGTTCTGTTTTATTTCCTATACCGGGTATGTGGAGAAATGTGTTTTTAAGCATGAAGGTGCATTGTGATTATTAAAGCATTATATAATTATCTTTCAAGTGGCCTTGTTTTAAACAGTTAAAATATTACAATAAATGATATTTCGGATTAATTCAATCATAACCTTTATTCCGGTTGATAGTGTTTGTCAAAATAACGTTCCGTTTCAAAGAATGTATGCAGCGTCTGAGCT
>CAZQOH010000415.1:0-2622 GCA_964594355.1 uncultured Desulfobacterales bacterium | reverse complement strand
CCATGATAGACTCCTATAGATTCTTTGCGAGGCGCAAGGCGGTTTTGATATCCTTGGCCTGTGTGCTTTTGGTAATACACCCGATAACCGGGTCCATAATCAATCCGCAACTCTGAAATGCCTCCGCTCATGGGCTTAACATCTCCCGGATTTCCAGCTGCCAATCGCTCTATCCGGACTAGAATTCGAGCACGAGCATGGATGTCATGCAACCCATCAAGCCATTTAGCGAAGATTTCAGTCTTACGAATTTCAATCATGGTTAACTGTAGCCAACTGGCTACATGTTGTCAACGAATATTTTGTAGTAGCATTCATGAGGCCCAACTAGTTAGTATGCTGAAAAAATTCTCTATCTCAAAAAATCGAAAAATTCAGTGTATTCACAATATTTTTGTAATTTTACGGAAAAAAACCCGGTTTTCGTTTCCTCATTCGTCCTTCAATATAATCTTCCAGGGCTTTTTTTGTGGATAGCCAATTCCTTCCCAGTTTAATGGCCGACAAATTCCCCTGCCTGGCCAGCAAACTCAGATAATCCTGCGAGTAGGGCGCGTCTTTTGCCAGGTCTGCCAAACTTAAGAGTTCTCCCCTTTCCAGACCGAAAGCCCTGAGATAAATATCAAGAGATCTTTCCACAGCCTGCCCGACCAGCTTGAAAAACAGTTGAAATTCATCTCTATCAGCCAGATTCAAGGCGCGATAATATTTCTTCCGGTCATTATTCAGGATAATAGCCGGAGGATACCCGTCTCTGATCAATATCAGATTCATCAGAAGCCTGGCAACACGGCCATTGCCGTCAACATAGGGGTGTATATGGGCAATTCGATAATGAGCCATAGCTGCATACTCAATAATGTTCATTATGCCTGAACGCCCTTTAAGCCATCCGACAAATTCTTCCATTAGCGCTGGAATTTTTTGGGCATTGGGTGGGATAAAATTCGCACCCAGGATCCTTACTTGTCCCGGACGATACCTTCCGGCATATTCCTTCTCGATATCTTTTAAAACGATTTGATGAATTCTGTTAGTATCACTTTCTGTGATATCAGATTTATCTTCTGAAAATTTATATATAAAATCAAGAGCTTGGAGATGATTTGTTGCCTCAAGATGATCTTTTAGAGGTCTACCTTTTATTGTCATCCCTTCGGCTAAAACCAATCTTGTCTCCTTAAGTGTCAGGGCATTGCCTTCTATCGCATTGGAATTAAAAATAAATTCAGTGTGTAATTCTTCCATTACGCGCATTAAAACAGCTTTCGGCAACGGTCTTTTTGTGTCCAAAAACTTCTTTTTCTCAAATATTCTATGGTATATTCTATGGTTTGACATTGGGCTTAACCTTTATGCTTAATATCGGGTAAGCATAATATCTCACTATCCGATATTAATGTCAACGATCAATTTAAGAGAATTTGGTAAGGTATGTGAGTTGGCGCCGCACACCGGCGCGGTAGCGTCCTCGGATGATGTAAAGTAGTTGCCTATGTTTCAGCCTTCATAAATTGCATTCACTTTGGTTGTAATTCCACCCCTTGCCGTAAAACTTCCCGTAACCTCCATCCACTTTGGATCAAGCACTGCAACAAGATCATCCAGAATTCGGTTGGCTAAATGCTCATAAAATGTACCCACGTTTCGATATTGTAATAGATAATATTTCAATGACTTCAATTCAATAATCTTTATATTCGGTATGTATTTTATTGTTATGCATCCGAAATCAGGAAGTCCGGTCATGGGGCATACGGATGTAAACTCCGGTTGTTCGATTGTAATAGTGATGTCCCTTTTACCTTTATATTTATACTCTATAGGGTCAAGGACATCTGTTTTAACAATCTCCGGGTTCTCAATATTGTAATTGATACTATTTTTATAAGATTTTGACATGTTAATTTGCTCCTTTTTAATAATTAGACAGGATTTACAGGATGAACATGATATTAAACTTTATGTATCAATTTATAGTGTTTGTCAAAATAACGTTCCGTTTCAAAGAATGTATGCAGCGTCTGAGCTTCCGAGCTAATCAATTTGGGGACATTTGATTAAGCGTTATAGGCGAAGCGGAGCGTAAAAATTGAAGCTGTTTGAGTCCCGAGCGTAGCGAGGTCGAGTTCTTTAATTTTAGTGCAGCGAGCCGTAGAACGCTTCAAATTGCACCCACGATGAGCTCGGAAGTTCAGACGCTGGTCAACATGAATTCTTTACTATTTCAGTAGCTCATCTAACCTCTAGCGCTATATAGCCTTGACTCTATAAAACTTTTCTGGTAACGAATCTATATTATTACAAAAACTATTAAGCGAAAAGGTATATAAAATGGGATCGATTGACGAACAAATTTTAAGGACAACTAAAGAAATCGTTGTCAAATTTATTGAAACCGGCCGTGTTTCCCCAACCGGCTTCAATGAGACCTTCAAAAATATTTACAATGCGATCGAAGAAACCGTAAAAGGCTCTGAAAAGCCGATTGAACCGATTGAACAAGAAAGTAAAGAAACTAAAAAATAGCGCTTTTTAACCTAATCTGGGCAGAAATAATCGTTATTTGTTATTACTCATGTTTCGCACCCCAAATTAGGGATTTGAGGGCATAATTATCTG
>CAZQOH010000414.1:0-2627 GCA_964594355.1 uncultured Desulfobacterales bacterium | reverse complement strand
TGCTACTGTCGGTTTGTTCGGAAGGACGCAACGATTGATAAAACGCTATTCTATGGAAGCATGACTTTTCGGAATGTCAAGATTTGATGTGTCAATTGTAACCCATTAAATGCCTGACTCTCATTTTTTATTCAAAATTTTCCGAATCGTATGGGCCATCTGCCGCATGACGATTGTTTTCGTCACAAAAGCAATTATACCCACCTCTTTAGCTTTATTCTCATCAATCCACTCACTGAAACCGGTACACAGAATGATGGAGATATCAGGACGGATGGACATCAATTCTTTGGTAAAATCATTTCCCGCCATATTGGGCGTGGTCTGGTCGGATTGTTAAATTATGTTAAACTATTTCTTCTTGTCCTTTTCTTTCTTTTTATCTTTCTTTTTTCCCATCTCTTTTCCTTTGTCCTTTCCGCTTTCGCTTGGTGTTGGCTGTTCCGGCCAGAAATGTATTGAACATCCGAGTTTCGGGTAATGAGGATCATTCGGATCGGAGACAATCCATAGATATACCCCTTCAGACGGGCATGTAGATAAATCATCAATTTTCAGGTTCGGCTTGTTATATTCCAAAATATAAGCGCGTTCTGCCATCTCTATGTGATATCTGTTAGCCAAACAGTGGGCTGCACGGGCTTTTTCCCGATAAGATGAATATTCGGGTATGGCTATCGAGGTTAAAGCTCCCATGATGGCAATGACTACCATCAGTTCTATAAGGGCATAGCCCCCAAAATTATTATCTTCAAATATTTTCATTTTATTATTTCCGGGCGGGGGGATCTTTTACTTACCCGAATTTCTTTGAGGTTGTGAAGTTCAGGATTTCCACAGCGCACTACTATGTCTCCTGCTATAGTCTCCATCACATACGGCTTTTTGCTCGCCGGACAGGTTACATCTTTTCCTGGCAACTTCCCTTCTTGAAGCACCTTGGATATGTGCCAGAGATTATTAATACATTGGTCCGTCTGTGCGTCTGTTGAGTATGTTCCATACCTGATAGGCTTTTCCTCTTTTGTAAAAGCTGAAATTAATTTAGGAACCTGTATGGCGATGATAAAAATGCAGACAAAAAGAATGATCCATAGGAGCGTTACACCCACCCGGCTCTTTCTTATCCTTTTTAACCTTGATAGTTCAGCTTTTTCAGGGACATACTGTTCTGCAAGCTCGATCATACAACGACTGCAGTACAGTTGTTCATTGTCAGCGCCTTGTTCATCTTTGTTGAATGTTTTTCCGCACTTTTTACAAATCGCACTCATGTTTTTTTCATCAGTCATTTTCATTTTCTCACTTTACTAACTTTTCGAGCGCGCTTTTAACCCTCAACAATAGTATCTCCTTTTGGATGGGCTTCTTGATATAATCCATCGCTCCCAATTCTAACCCCTTTCTCTCATCTTCCGCTCTGTCCCTGGATGATAAAAATATCACAGATACTTCAAGCTCTTTTTGGTTTATCATTTCCAGGAATTTAAAGCCGTCTAAATTGGGCATGTTTACATCCGATAGGATAAGATCAAAGCTTTTCTTGGCTAAACAAAGGAGGGCATCTATTCCGTCTTCAAAAATGGTGACCCTGTAGCCTTGGTTTTCCAGATGACGAGCAATCAGTTTGCGGGTGTCCTCGTCATCATCTACAATGAGAATTGATTTTTGGCCCGCTTTTTTTGTTGAGGGTGTTGCAGTTTCGGGAGCAGCTTTTTCTGGTTTTGACCATTCGAGCTCTAAATCCTCGATTAATATGTTTTCGTAAACATCCTCTGGAGTGAAAATGAGGTTTCTTGTTTTTTCGACGGCATGTTGACTTATCAGGTAATCTCCCCTTTTGCGTGCAATGGATCTTATCTCTGAAATAGGAATATTGGAACGAACCATTCCAGAGATTTCTGCGTCAAATTCAAGAATTTCATACACCCCTTCGCGTCCAAAGTAGCCGGTGTTGTTACATTCCGGGCAACCGACAGGGTGTGCGACCTGGGATGGAATAACATCGGTAAATGGCGATATCATATCTATTTCTTTCTTAGAAATCGACACTATCTTCTTGCAATGCGGGCAGAGCTTTTTCAGTAATCTCTGGGCTACAACATCGAGGATGGTATCAGCCATTGCGCCCCGCTCAACCCCCAGCCTTTCAAGCCGGAAAATAGCAGCAGTTGCATTTGATGTATGTAAGGTAGTAATGGTCAGGTGCCCTGTACTTGCAAAGTCCATAGACATTTTTGCGGAATATTGATCCCTGACCTCGCCCATGAATAGTATATCAGGATCCTGTCTCACAGCCGATTTAAGAAGAGCGTCAAAGGTAACCCCACCCTTTTCATTTACCTGTTGCTGATTGGCGAAAGGCATACGGTATTCTACAGGATCTTCTACCGATATTAAACTCCGGGTTTCCCAGTCTGTCTTGTAAAGCAGACTGTAGATGGTTGTGGTTTTTCCTGACCCGGTGGGTCCTACTATCAGAATGACACCTCTGTTTCGGTTGGCCAAATTAACTATGGTGTTAACTTGTTTATCTGTCATGCCGGGTTCTTTTAGATCTTTCGGTTTGGCATAAGGCTCCAGTACGCGTATAACCACGCTTTCGCCATTGGGCGTAGAAGTGGAAG
>CAZQOH010000413.1:0-2648 GCA_964594355.1 uncultured Desulfobacterales bacterium | reverse complement strand
ATCTCTGCTGAAATTTGATAAGCTATACCGCATTTCTGTTTAACCTAACAAAACTCAGTAATGTCCGGTTAGGTTTTTGCATACAGTTTTTGCATACATTAAAAGACGGTGAAAAATATGAAAAAAAGTAAAAGTTTTACTTGACATTTGAGTAAAAATTTTCGTGGCGACTTGTAATATTAACAATAATTACAAGGAGTTAAGGCTATGCCGCGATCATTTGAGCCGTACCAAAAGAAATACCTCTCGCCGTCATTTTATCAATTATATAAACCGCTTATAAAAATACTCCGAGGGACACCGGCACTCGAATCCCGTGGAGATAGACCGCTGCAAATGACTTTCGAAAATGAACTAAAAGCGTTAATTTTCTTTCACCTTGAAGAGAATGACTCGGGCCGTCATCTCATTCAAGTCCTTAAAGAAGATGACTTCGCTCGTAACAACATAGCTCCGGAAGATGGCATCGAAAAAAGTAGTTTCTTCGAAGCCATCAATACCAGGGGGCTTGAACAACTGGAATTCGTATTTCAAAAGCTTAGCTGCGAAGCATCTAACATACTGCCCGATCAGCATCCTGAACTCGGTGAACTTGTTGCCTTTGATGGTTCACTGATTGACGCCGTACTCTCAATGACCTGGGCTGACTACAGAAAAGGTTCCAAAAAAGCAAAAGTTCATATTGGCTTTGACCTAAACCGTTGTATCCCAAGAAAGATATTTCTAACAGATGGCAATGGAGCTGAAAGACCCTTTGTCAACAAAATACTTTCACCCGGCCAAACAGGGGTAGGTGATCGAGGTTACCAAGAACATGCTCTTTTTGACTTGCTGCAGGCTGAAGGCAAAAGCTTTGTGATTCGGATAAAGGTTGGTACAACCAAAACGCTTATTAAAGAACATGAGGTTAACCCTGACAGTATCGTTTTTTATGATGCCGAGGTTCTGTTAGGTACTGTCGAAAACAATAATCAAACCGAAAAACCTGTTCGCCTTGTCGGTTATCGTGTAAATGGTGTTGATTACTGGATAGCAACGGATCGTAGGGACTTGACCGCAGAGCAAATCGCTCAGATTTATAAGCTCAGATGGAACATCGAAAATTTTTTTGCATGGTGGAAACGTCATCTTCGAGTGTACCACCTCATTGCAAGAAGCGAATACGGGCTAATGGTACAAATTCTTGGAGGACTTATTACCTACCTACTTCTTGCAATTTACTGCCATAAAAGTCATGGTGAGCCTGTCAGTATCAAGAGAGTTAGACAATTAAGGATACAAATTCAAAATGAGCTTCGTGATTCCGGTAGCTCTACAGATTCATTTTTTTTCAAAGAACAAAAACGATGCCGGTCACATGCAAGAACCTAACCGGACATTACTGAGTGAAAGTACAATCTTGTGAGGAGTTTTAAAATGGATAAGCATATTTTACCGATGTCTCTTCATTTGCCAGTAAAAGGGGGGCGAAGGTCGATTGGTTCCTGGATAACTATATCTCACCCTTCTGTTGCAGAAATTTTGGCTAATGCCGGTTTTGATTGGCTGGTAGTTGATATGGAGCATAGTAGTATTAGTATAACTGGCGCTGAGGAATTAATTAGAATAATTCATTTATCCGGTTTGCCGGCCTTGGTAAGGGTTGGAGAAATAAATTCTAACATACTAAAACGGGTAATGGATGCCGGAGCGAGTGGCGTAATAGTTCCTATGGTTAATAACGCTGAACAAGCAAAAAAGGCTGTTGCAGCCATAAAATATCCTCCCAAAGGTCAACGAGGTGTGGGACTTTCCAGGGCCCAAGGATATGGGACGATCTTTAATGAATATCGAAAATGGGTAAATACGAGTAGTGCTGTCATTGTTCAAATTGAACATATTCTAGCTGTTGAAAATATAGAAGATATTTTAAATGTTGAAGAGGTTGATGGATTTATCGTCGGGCCCTATGATTTATCTGCATCCCTGGGTATCCCCGGTGAATTTGATCATCCAGACATGGTTGCCGCTTTTAATGTTATAAAGGATACCATGCAGAAAGGTCTAAAACCAGGCGGCTTTCATGTTGTCATGCCGGACGTTGAGTTGGCACTTAATAAGCTGGATGAGGGATACACATTTCTTGCGTTTGGGGTGGATTTTACTTTTTTGGGTGAAATGATTCGTAGTAAGTTAAAACATTTGAGGTCAAAATTTAACAAAACCCGTTTGAAATAGTAATTAATTTCAATCAAATGACAGCTTTAGGGAAAAATTATGAATAAGAATAGACTTGCGGAACTCTTTTTAACTGATCATACCCCGAGCGGGTATTATAAAAAATACTATAACTATTTGTATGAGTTGATTAAATCCCTGGATCTTCAAGTTCTTAATAAAGTTACCGAATGTTTTTGGGAAGCCCGGCAGATGGATTCAACCATTTTTTTCGCCGGAAATGGAGGAAGCGCAGCCACGGCATCGCATTTTGCCCAAGATTTGGCTGAAGTGGGCCGCAAAGCCAATGTAAAATCATTCAAAACTCTAAGCTTGACGGACAATGTATCTTTTATCACGGCTATAGGGAATGATTATGGGTATGAAAAGATATTCGTCATTCAGATGACAGAACTATTTAAAAAGAATGATGTATTGGTAGTGATATCGGC
>CAZQOH010000412.1:0-2686 GCA_964594355.1 uncultured Desulfobacterales bacterium | reverse complement strand
TATTACAGATGATAAAACCGGTCTTTCAGAAGCAATAGCCACTGAATTTCGATCCTTTAACATCGATACAAAACTTATTTCTCATGATATCTTAAAAAATGGAGAAGATATCAAAAATGCCGCCGGTATTGTCATTATACAGAATTCTGATTTAAAAGAGGTTTTTCAATTAACAAATCATGTGGCTCCGGATTTACTCGCTTCTGCCAAAGAGGGAGGAGCCTTATTTGCAACCATATCCCGTCTTGATGGTGCCTTCGGTTTTAAAGGTCGGGGTTTTGACGATCCTATGCAGGGTGGTCTTGCCGGTCTTGCAAAAACCGCATCCATTGAGTGGGAAGGTGTCTTTTGCCGCGCCATAGATATCACACCAAATTGGAAAGAAAACAAAGACATTTCAAAAGCCGTTGTTGCCGAACTTTTATATCCGGATCATTCGTCCCCTGTTGAAATAGGTATAGATCCGTCTTTACAACCCGGTATGCGATATACACTTGAACTTGAATCATCACCATATCAACAAAATCAAAAATTAAAACTAGATCTTAGCAATAAAGATGTTTTTATTATAACCGGAGGAGCGAGAGGGGTTACCGCTTCTGCAGCACATACTCTTGCAGAACATGGAAAACCTACCCTTGTCCTCATGGGAAGATCACCTAATCCAACACCTGAACCCGAATGGCTTTTACCTATAAATGATGAGGCAGATATTAAAAAAGCGATTCTTGATAATGAATTTGGCGGTAATAATGCATCTCCCATGCAAATAGAGAAAAGATATAAAATGCACACGGCAAATCGCGAAATCTCAAGAAACCTGGACAGCTTGAGATCTTCAGGTGCCACGGTGCTTTACTATTCAATGGATATTCGTGATTCAGATAGTGTCAACTTAATGCTTGAAGATGTTCGATCAGCTCATGGCACAATAACGGGAATTATACATGGCGCAGGGGTGCTGGAAGATCGTTTGATAATAGATAAAACTGCGGAGCAGTTTGAAAGGGTTTTCGATACCAAGGTCAAAGGGCTTAACAACCTTCTTGAATTAACAAAAGAGGATAACCTCAAATATCTTGTGCTTTTCTCATCAATAACGGCCAGAATCGGTAACAAAGGGCAAGCTGACTATGCCGCGGCAAATGAGGTATTAAACAAAATTGCACAGCAGGAAGCCTTAAAGCGTCCGGATTGCAAGGTTATTTCCATAAACTGGGGGCCATGGGACGGAGGGATGGTATCTTCAACTCTGAAGCGTGAATTTATTCGAAATAAAATAGACCTGATTCCCATGGATTCAGGCTCCATGTGTATGCTTTATGAAATGATGCGTGATAAAAGCTCTTCCGTGGAAGTTGTTATCAGCGGAAAAACCTTTCCCGACTTTCATGTTCTAAAGCAACTTTCTTCCAAAAAAGAAAATGATCAGCTTTCACTCGCTTTCAAACGTGAAATAGACGTTGATCGATATCCTATTCTTAAATCGCATAAGTTGGATGGAAAATCTGTTGTGCCCTTCGCCATTATGACAGAATGGTTCGGGCATGGTGCCCTGCATGAAAACCCGGGGCTTTTTCTTCACGGCATAGATAATATGCGATTGCTAAACGGAATTATACTTGACAGTGAAAAAAGGATAATTCGTCTTATGACCGGTAAGGCTAAAAGAAACGCTTCAATCTTTGAGGTTGACGTAGAGTTGAGAGATGGAGTCGAAGAGGGTATTGAAATCATTCATTCGAGCGCAAAGGCAATTTTAGCAGACAATTTATCGCAACCGCCTTTATACAAAATACCGAAGTTTGATGATGCAAAAGATTATTTTAGGAACATTGACGAAGTATACGAAAAAATTCTTTTCCACGGGTATGAACTTCGTGGAATCAGGGAAATTATCTGCTATTCATCCCACGGAATGATAGCTAAGATTTTTTCGGCGCCGTCACCTGAAAAATGGATGAAGAATCCCTTAAGAAGCAAATGGATAGGCGATCCACTCGTTCTTGACTCCGCTTTTCAGATGGCATCATTATGGTGTTATGATCAAAAAGGTATTGTTTCACTTCCAAGTTACAGTGCCGACTATCGCCAGTATCGTAGCAATTTCCCTACGGAGGGAATTACGGCGGTACTTGAAGTAAAGGAGGTTGGCGATCATAAAATGAGAGGTGATTTTACATTTTTAGATTCGGAAAATATAGTTGTTGCTCAATTAACCGGTTACGAAGCCGTGATGAATGATTCGCTGCTAAAAGCGTTTAAGCCGCAGTATGCTTCCACTGCATAATTCGGTAATCAGTTATCGGTTATCGGTTATCGGTTTCTTCCCCAACTATACTACCCAATCACCGATTACTGATCACTGATTACCGATCACCTTAGTTCTTCTTTATCTTCGAAGAGATGGGAATAATGGTTTTAGTCTTAACCACACCAGGAATGCGTCTCACCCGGTTTTGAATAAAATCCCCGATTACCTCGGAATCTGATGCAATCAGGTCTCGTTCCACGGCAATTTTTATTATGATATCGAAATCGCCTGGCACAAAGTGGACTTCCTGAACTTCCTTAAAAGCAAAAAGCTTTTCCATGATCCGCTTTTCCCGTCTGGTCTCCACACTGATCATTAGAAAGGCCGTTGTCGTTCGCTTCATCCCCGGAAGTTCGAATTCCTTCTTTTCCA
>CAZQOH010000411.1:0-2689 GCA_964594355.1 uncultured Desulfobacterales bacterium | reverse complement strand
TTACATATTTTTTACCAAAGATTTAAAGCGCTTCTGAAAAAATGTCATAACTTTTGAACGTTACTAATAACATAGTACTTGAAAAAAGGAAGAATAGTATTATACTTAATTGATTATATAATCGTAACCCTGAACCCTGAACCTCAGAACGGTGAACTATTACTTCAAGGACTATTTGACATTCCACTGTTACAAGGAAGTACCTTTTTATGAACGACAATAAAGATTTTCCAATTGTAAATGAAGCCGGCAATTTACAGAATAATCCAAATTCAGTATCTGCTACAGAAGTTATTTCAGGGACCAGCCGCTGAGCTAAAGAAGAAGAGGCTCAGGTGGGCCTTCCCAGTCTTAACCAACCCTTTATTATAGGTTCTATTCAAACTGCGGTTGGCGCCATACCCCAAATATCATCCTCTCTGTCCTGGGCCGACCGGTGGGGATCGATTAAAGCCCGCTGGAATATAGGACGTATGAAATATACGCTTGAACCCGGCCTCTATGCTCTGGGTAACCCCGATAATCAAAGTCCCGTCCTTGTAACAGCTAACTACAAGATGAGTTTTGATCGGCTTCGTGAAGCCTTGCCTGACCGTAATGCATGGATTTTGGTTCTTAACACTGAGGGTATCAATGTCTGGTGTGCTTCCGGAAAGGGAACATTCGGAACAGAAGAGTTAATTCAACGCATTAATTCAAGCAGCCTTTCCCGTATCGTGTCTCACCGAAAACTGATACTTCCCCAATTAGCAGGCCCGGGGATTGCAGCTCACCAGGTCAAGAAACTTTCCGTGTTTAAAGTTGTTTATGGCCCTATCCAGGCAAAGGATATACCGGCTTTTCTGGATGCCGGGCTAAAAGCAACTCCTGAAATGCGGTTAAAAACTTTCCCATTAAGGGAAAGGGTAGTCCTAATCCCGATTGAACTGGTTGGTGCTTCAAAGGGGTTCTTTATAATACTCCCTGTCTTCTTTTTATTAGGTGGGTTTGGAGGATCAGCCGGATTTTGGCCCAATGCAGCAAATTACGGTCTTTTTGCCGTGTTTGCTTTGCTGTGTGCTCTGGGAGCGGGAGCGGTTTTGACACCCATTCTTTTACCATGGCTTCCGGGTCGTGCTTTCTCTTTGAAAGGCCTGAGCATGGGTCTGATCACGGCGATAATATTTATTATTATCCGTTCTGAAAATTTGAGCGCATCGCCTGATTGGCTTGAAATTCTTGCATGGCTCCTTCTGATTCCTGCTGTTTCAGCCTTCCTGGCGATGAATTTCACAGGTGCTTCCACCTACACATCTCTTTCAGGGGTCAAAAAAGAGATGAAATGGGCTGTTCCCTTTGAGATCGCAGCAGGTGTGGTTGGATTAGGTCTCTGGGTTGGTTCGTGGTTCACTATTTAAGGAGTTTGAAATATGGGACAACTTATTTATCTTAAAGATGTGGTTACGTTAGCACTTGATGAAGAGAAATGTGTAGGTTGTGGCATATGTCTGATTGTTTGTCCGCATGCGGTACTGGGCATGAATAACGGCAACGCCGGCATCGAAAACAAGGATCTTTGTATGGAATGCGGAGCTTGCGCCAAGAACTGCCCTACTGAAGCTTTATCCGTTCAGGAAGGGGTAGGATGTGCTGAATTAATCATCAAAACAGCTCTCGGCCGAGACAGCTCTTCATGTTTGTGCGCGGTAGAACCAGAAGAAAATCAAGGAGATCAAGTCGACACGCCAAAAAAGACAAGCAAATCGTCCGGCTGTTGTTAAGAGACGAGACCTCACAATCTATTCAGCTTTTACTCACCACGGCCAAACCTTTTCAAGATATTCAACACTGGGCTGGAAATACTCTTCTTTGTGAGGTTCAAGAGTAATAATAGGAGGTTCTTTTTTTATTGTTTTGATATGTTCAAAGAACGTTACAAAATCTATCTTCCCTTGACCTAATCCTATATGATCGTCATCTTCACAAAAATTATCATGGAGGTGAAGCTGTTCAAGATATGGTTCAAGTGCATCCATCCATTCTGCAAGAGATGTACGGCTAAATGCAGCTTGATGCCCAGTGTCCAGGCAAAAACCCACATTATAAGCTTCAAGTTTTTCGAAGAGTATTCGAATATCGTCGGGAGAATGCTCATAAACATTTTCCAGCATTAACTGCCCTCCCTCATCACTCACACAAGCTCCGAGCCATGAAAACATCTCCAGACTATTCTCAATCCAGATGTTCCTATAATAGGAGTATCTTTTCCTATCGTAGCTTGCATGGCAGACAACTGTTTTCGGTCTGAAGAGTGGAACCAGTTGAAGCATTTGTTCAAACCGTTTCCGTGTTACCTCTCTAACTGCCGGGTCTTGAGACCCGGGTGACATATCATCAAAAGGAGCATGCAAAGTGATGGTACGAGAGTGTTTATGAAACAATTCGGCAATATTGCTAAAATCCGATAATGAAAAGCGCTTTAGAGCAACGGCATCAATACCAATTTCCGGATTCAGCTTCTGCTCTATGAAAAGGTCAAGATAGGAATCATAAAGCATGGTAAATGGAATATTAACCTGTATTTTATCGATAATTTGCCGTTTCATCCTCGTTTTCACCTGCTCCTGTGTTTTGCCACAAAGACACCAAGATTATTATAGTGTTTGCCAAAATAACGTTTCGTTTCAAAGAATGTATGCAGCGTCTGAGC
>CAZQOH010000410.1:0-2696 GCA_964594355.1 uncultured Desulfobacterales bacterium | reverse complement strand
CCACAAGGACTTGAGGGGGGGTATCCTGTGAGATTGAGTCGAAAAGGGGCTGAGGTGCTTCCACCGAAAGGAATGACCTTAGAGGAAGCCAGAAATCTAATGCTTGAGGCCCAACAGTATGATGGGATTCAGGAAATATTGGATAATGGAGACATTGTATTGACTGATGAAGCTCATGTAACTTTTAAAGAAATGCTGAATTTAGATTGCAGGGTGATTACTATTGAGGATTCTTTTGAACAGGCAAAAGAATTAAGGAAAAAATTCGAAGAATTTGCAAGGAAAAACGGTGTAGAAATACCAAAGTAAAGAATTTTAAAAAGGTTTAATAAACTCGGGTTAGAAAAGTTCAATCAGAGGCAGAGAAAGGAGGTGAAAAATAAGTTTGGATAATAATAACATCTAAAGGTGATGAGCTAGTAAAAAGTTTTAAGAGCGATTTTAAAAGAATAAAATGGACTTTTTACAAAACCATCAAAGGCAAGGAGGAGCATAATATGAAGATTTTACATTGTAAAAAAGCATCGTTTATTTTTATTATTTTAGTCGGTTTCATATTCATGATAATGGGTGTGAACCCTTCAATTGTCGAAGCAGCCGGGGATAAACCGGTAAAGATCGGACTTCTGTCACCATTTTCACCACCGGGTGATCCAGCCGCCGGTAAAAGGATACAATGGGGGGCAGAGTTGGCTATCAAATACATCAATGAAGAGATGGGTGGTGTTTTGGGTGGAAGACCTGTCGAACTCGTTGTGGAGGATGATTCAGGAACCCCTGCGGACGGCATTGCCGGGTATCGCAAGCTGGTACAGAAAGACGGGGTGGTCGGCGTTGTGGGACAGTATCACAGCTCTGTTTGCATCGCGGTAACCAAGGTTGCTAATGACCTTGGTGTGCCTCTATTTTCTTCAGGCGCTTCGTCCCCCAAAATTACCGAGTCTCAAAGTCCTTACATCTTCAGTATCATGTCTCTTACACCAAGCAGGGCAAAGTTCTGGGTAAGTTTTGCAAAATCAATGGGTATGAAGCGCTTGGCGATTTTGGCCGAAGACACGGACTATGGCACAGGATTTGAGAAGTGGGTAAAGAAATACGGCCAAGAAGGTGGTATAAAAGTCAAATCAATCATTTTTCCTAGAACGATAACCGACATGACTCCGATGTTGCTTGAGACCAAGGCATGGAAACCGGAGCTAATAATAAACGTGGGTGTGGGAGCCGCTGCCTATCTGATGGTCAAACAGGCTTATGACATTGGCCTCTCCCCTAAAGTTCCAATACTCGCCTCTTTCGCGTTTCCCATAAGACCGGAATTTTGGGATGCAGTAGGTAATAAGGGTAAATACATACTGTATACAGCCTATTTCAAACCGGGAATGCTTATGACACATCTGGGTGAATGGATGATCCCCAAATATAAAGCGTTGCACAATGAAGATCCCACATTCTATGGGCTAAATGCGTATGGTGAGATACTGGTCATCGCTCAGGCAATAAACCTGGCTCAGTCTGATGATCCGAGGGCTATTGCAAAAACATTAGTAAAATGGCCTCACCTGGACTGGAGCGGTGTTGTAGATTTCAAAGAACCACAGGGCATGAAATGGCACAACGTATCTCCACCGCATCTGGTCCTTCAGCAGACGGAGGTGAGGCAGGCTTTTGCAGATTCTAAACTGGTGTGGCCGCCCCAATTCGGCGGGGATGGAAAGATCGAGGGTCCTTAAAAACAACCAAATTAAATTAAGCAAATTAAAAGATACTAAAATCCGGTAGATCCCTGGTTCGATTTATGGTGAAACCAGGGATCTAAACTGGATATTTGAAGTTCTGAATTCGTTAAAACCCCAAAATATGAAGTTCCATTTAATAAGATCCTTTGAAGATAAAGCGCAAAGGCTTACAGCAAGGAGTAATGAATAAAGATGTATGAGTTTATTGAAACTGAGGAAGTGGACAGTATAGGAATCATCACCTTGAACCGGCCTGAGGTCTTAAATGCGTGGCACAAGCCGATGAGAGATGAGATTGCTGATGCTCTTAAAAATTATGAAAGCAATCAAAGCATTCGTGCTATCATTTTAACCGGGAGAGGCAACAGGGCCTTTTGTGCCGGCCAGGATTTTAAAGAGGCAAAGACCTTCAATCCTGAGCAAGCTGAACTCTGGATCGAAGAATGGCGCTACTTGTATGATTTAATTCGCAGCTTATCCAAATCCCTAATTGTAGCTTTGAATGGAGTTGCAGCAGGTTCGGGATTTCAGGTGGCTTTGCTTGCTGATGTTCGAATCGGCCATCCAGGGGTTACAATGGGTCAGCCCGAAATCAACTCCGGTATTTTAAGTATTACCGGCCCCTGGATTATGAGGGAAATGCTGGGTCTTTCCCGGACAATTGAGCTTACTTTGTCAGGTCGAATGATGGATGCGGAAGAATGCCGCCATATCGGGCTGATACACAAACTCGTTCCCTCGGAGGAACTGATGAATGAAGCGTTAACCACTGCAAAACTTCTTGCATCAAAACCTCCGATTGCCATGCGACTCGATAAAAAACGTTTCCGCGAGGTAACAGAAGAAAGTTTCCAGGAAGCTTTAGACGCTGCTGTTAGGTACCATCGCGAATCATATGCATCCGGGGAACCTCAAGCAATAATGGAAAAATTTCTTAAGAAACGCGCGGCACGCACGGCA
>CAZQOH010000409.1:0-2697 GCA_964594355.1 uncultured Desulfobacterales bacterium | reverse complement strand
TTAGCTCGGAAGCTCAGACGCTGCATACATTCTTTGAAACGGAACATTATTTTGACAAACACTATAAATTTGTTTTGTGTAATGGAGAGTGCATATGGATTATTTTGAATGGTTAAAAAAGTATTGCTCTAAAAAGCTTGTGAGTGCCGAGGAGGCTGTTTCAAAAATAAAGAGAGGCAGTCGTATTTTTATCGGTACGGGTTGCGGAGAACCCCAGCATCTTATCAAAACCATGGTAAACGACATAAGCATGCAGGATATAATGATCTATCAGATGCTTTCTTCGACTTTGTCTCAGTTTATTAATGATGAGTCATTCTTCAAACGTTTTTCACTAAAACTTTTTTTTATTAGCAGCACCATGCGTAAGGCCGCTTTTGAAGGTAAAATAGATTACATTCCAGTCTACCTTTCTGAAATACCACAGCTCTTTTCGAACCAACGTATCGGTCTTGATGTTGCACTAATACAGATAAGCCCTCCGGATAAATTTGGATACTGCAGCCTTGGCGTTTCTGTTGATATTACAAGGGCAGGTTTGGAAAATGCAGATTTAACCATTGCACAGGTAAATCCCAGGATGCCCAGAACATTTGGGGACAGCTTTGTTCATGTTGATGAAATTGATAATATGGTATTACATGAAGAACCGCTTGTTGAAACTCTTCCGGGGATAAAAGATAATGAAGTTTCCAGAAGAATCGGGCTTTATGTTTCACAACTTGTGTGTGATGGAGACACGCTTCAGATAGGATTCGGTCATCTGCCTTATGCTATTTTGCAATATCTTGATAAGAAAAAGGATCTGGGTATACATACCCAATTGATAACAGATGGATTTCTTCCGTTGTTTGAAAAAAATGTTATTACCAATAAGAGAAAGACGCTTCTTCCGGGCAGGGTAGTTGCTTCCTTATGTATGGGTTCCGAGAAAATTTACAATTATGTGGATAATAATCCAAAGTTCTATTTCTCATCTTCTGAATTTGTCAACAACCCTAATGTAATCGCACGTAATGACAAGCTGGTCTCCATAAGTTCAGCTCTTGAAGTTGATTTGACAGGACAGGTATGTTCTGATTCCATGGGATATTTATTTTATAGTGGTATCGGTGATCAGGTCGACTTTATCAGAGGAAGTGCTATGTCAAATGGAGGTTTTTCAATTATTGCACTCCCGTCTACAGCTAAAAACGGCACGGTATCCCGAATTGTACCCCATCTCAGCGAAGGAGCCGGTGTGGCTACTACCAGAGGGGATGTGAATTTTGTTATAACGGAATATGGAGTAGCGGAACTAAAAGGGAAGGGGATATATCAGAGAGTTATGGAGCTGGCACAGATTGCCCATCCGAAGTTTCGTGAGGATCTTATAGAGGTTGCCAAAAAGCGCCGTTATATATTTGCAGATCAGCTTCCGCCTTCCAGGGAAGATCTCCTTTTTCTGGAAGGTTATAAAAGTACGCTCTTACTAAAAAATGGCAAGACCATTGAATTTCGACCACTTTTACCATCGGACGAGTTTGCATACAGGAACTTTTTTTATTCACTTCAGGAAGAAACAATATATTTCAGATTTTTTTACAAAATGAAGTTATTTTCACATGAAGTTGTACAAGAACAATGGGCAAGTGTTGATTACAGAAAAAATATGTCCATCATCGGTCTTATGCAAAAGGGGGGGCACAAGGAAATAATGGCAATAGGCTCCTATGCAATGGATGATGAAAACATGGCTGAGGTTGCATTTGTTGTCCGTGAAGATTTCCAAAATATGAGAATTGCTTCCTATCTTCTTGAATTTCTTGAAAGGATCGCAAAAGAAAACAGCTTTAAAAGTTTTACCGCAACAGTTTTAAAAGAAAATGCTGCAATGATTCATGTATTTAAAGAAAGATATCCAAATGCCAGATCAATGATGGACAGTGGAGACAGCGTTGTATTTCAAATGGACTTTGATAAAGATGATGAGTTATGAAAGTCGGCTCACAAAAATGGAAGGATCTGATAACAAGCGGCGCCAAGATCATGGAGATTGATATCAACCGGGAAAAAACAGATCAGTTTGCCATCCATGCCGCGGAACTAATAAAATGGAATAAGAAAGTGAACCTTACCGCCATTACAGATCCCTTTGAGGTTGTGGTAAAGCACTGTCTTGATTCGATATATCCTGCCCACCTGGTACCTTCGAATGCTTCAATGCTCGATATTGGCTCAGGAGGAGGATTTCCTGGAATTCCTCTTAAGATCTTAATACCGTCTTTATCTGTTACTTTGATAGATGCTACACGTAAAAAAGTAAGTTTTTTAAAACATGTGATCAGAACGCTTGAGCTTCAAAATATTAATGCACGTCATATAAGAGGAGAAGAGCTTGCAGATGAAAGCAATGACGGGGGAACTTTTGATGTTATTATAAGCCGTGCTTTTGGTAGTCTAAATGATTTTCTTATAGAGTCGCTTCCTTTGCTATCAGGGAATGGTATTTTATTAGCTATGAAAGGTAAGGAAATCGGCGAGGAGGTTGAAACTATAAATTCAACAATCAGTAAATATAATTTATCTTTAACTCTTGAAAAATATACTCTTCCTTTTACAGGATCGGAAAGGTCAATTGTCGTCTTAAGGGCATTAAGCTAAATGCTTTTTTCGTAATTACAATTGCGTATTTTAACTAATATTCTTACCACAGAG
>CAZQOH010000408.1:0-2699 GCA_964594355.1 uncultured Desulfobacterales bacterium | reverse complement strand
ACATGGTATGGACCAAAGTTTAACTGGCGTTAATAAAAAGAAAATGAATCAATGAAATTAACACAACGCCTAACCCGCAATCAACCTGACGTGAAAAGTGCGGTGCGTAAATAATGTTTGGTAGTTTTATGAAAGTAAACTTGAAAAAAGAAATGACTTGTGGTGAGAATTTTCACGCAGGTTATTTCATTCGTTAGCCGTGTGATCCACAACCAAAAAGTTCAAGAAAAGGTGTAATTTATATGAAAGACGCTCAAAAACCAGATCACGTTAGCCTCAACACTTTGATAACCCGTTTGAAAGACGGCCGTTTTGTGATACCAGATTTTCAACGTGAATTTGAGTGGAAACCCTGGGATATTCGGGATTTAATGCGCTCCATTTTTCTTGATTATTACATTGGAAGTCTTTTACTTTGGAAAGGGAAGAAAGAGAATTTTATTGCTCTATCGTGTGAGTCTATTTATGGTTATCGAGGAGATGAAAGTCCAGAATACATCGTTCTTGATGGACAGCAACGGCTTACAGCTATGTACTACGCATTTCTTGCGCCTGACGAACCGTTACCGAATAGGTCAAAACGCGCTTTATACTTTGTTCGTGTTGATAAATTTATGGCTGAGGAATACGATAACGCATTTAATTATGATTGGTCAACGCGCCGATGGTCAAACATATTTAATGATCGGCAAACGCAATTCAAGAATCATATTTTTCCTCTTTCTGTTATGGGCGCAGGCGGGTGGGATTTACCAAATTGGGTACAAGGTTATGAAAATTTTTGGCATACAAAAGCAGACGAAGCAAAATCGAACGGGAAGCAAACTAGGGCAGAAGAAGCCGAATATCATGCAAAGAATGCGCGAGAATTTGGCGAACATCTAAAAGGAATTACAGAACAATATCAGATTTCATATATCGAATTGGACAAAGATATTGAAGTTGATAAAGTTTGTGATATTTTTACCCAAATTAACAGTCGGGGTATTCGGCTGGATGCGTTTGACCTGATTAATGCGCTACTCAAGCCAAAAGGTCTTCAGCTAAAACATATGTGGCGTACTGCCGCTCCCCGTTTGGAGTTTGTCGATTCGCCAAAAATGAATGTCTATATCTTGCAAACGATGTCCATTTTAAGGCAAGCATATTGTTCGCCTAAATATTTGTATTTTTTGCTACCTGGTCAAGAAAAGCCCATACGCGACCCTGATGGAACTCGTCGCAAAGAGATTCTTGTACCTGATGTCGCAGATTTTGAAAAGCGATGGAATAACGCAGTAAATGCTTTGGAAGATGCGATAAAATTGCTTCAACATCCGCAGGAATTTGGAGCCATTTCCTCTAATTACTTGCCCTATGTGTCGATTTTGCCCGTTTTTGCAGCATTGCAAGCGCATGTAAAAACATTAAATTTTAATCGACAGCTTGATGCGCAACGCAAAATACGCCATTGGTATTGGGCTTCTGTTTTCACAAACCGTTATTCAGGTTCCGTTGAATCAACCAGCGCTCGTGACTTTCTTGATATGAAAGCGTGGCTAGATGATGACAATGCCGAGCCAGCGTTATTGCTAGAGTTTGAGACACGATTTAAAAACCTTGAGCTTCGCAAAGAAACCAAACGCGGCACTTCGGTTTATAATGGCATTTTCAATCTTCTCGTACTTCAAGGAGCTAGAGATTGGATGACCGGACATATTCCTCAACATGGTGATTTGGATGACCACCACATTGTGCCGGCATCGTGGGGAGCAAAAAATTTATCGGGGAGAGAAATTCACAGCATTTTGAATCGAACCCCGCTTACTGCGGGTACGAATCGAAATGTAATAGGTGACCAATTGCCCAATGTATACCTCCCGAAACTGGTTGAAGCCAATGGCGAAAAAGTTGTCCGAACAATTCTCGATTCTCACTCCATTTCACCAACAGCCCAAGAAATTTTAATGCGTGATCCATTCACCTCTGACGATTTTGAAGCCTTCATTACTGAACGCCAACGTACTTTACAAGAAGCCATTGAAAATCTACTCATCAAGGCAAGGCTTGATTTGTCGCCCCAATTGAGAGAATTGGATAAGGATGTAGAACAGGTTGAACTGAATATACGCCAGGTGATTACAAATGTATTAGACGGTAACCCGGCGCAATTGCCTTCGCACGTCACGCAGAAAATTGATGACCGTTTCCAGCGTGCATTTAAGAAAAATGCCGCACTGGACGAAGATTATTTCAAAACTTTAGAGGGAAGATTGGAATTTTGTGATTTTCGTGAATTACAAGATACTATCACTAACAAAAGATTGTGGTCTCGTTTTTCTCCACGTTTTGCCAGCAAGGAAACACTAATTTTAAAATTTGATCAACTTGCCGAACTGCGAAATGGTATCCGGCATAGTCGGACAGTGAATGAAATTACTCGAAAAGAAGGGGAAGCGGCTATATTATGGTTTCAAGCGGTGTTAGGAAAATAAGATTTCTGGCATTATGTCTAGTTAATATTGCTGTATGCCCAAAAGACACGGCTAACAATCACATTGTACCCGAAAACCTAATCTTGGTTTCGTTAAAGCATCTTGTTGGTAATTGAGGTTGGCTTCGTTTGCGAAATTGACTTTATTATCCGGTTTCGGGTAAATGTGGGCGTTAGGTTGCAACATATATGAAAAAACAACAAATATTAATTTTTTTAATCCTTT
>CAZQOH010000407.1:0-2700 GCA_964594355.1 uncultured Desulfobacterales bacterium | reverse complement strand
GACTGGTATAATTCTACCTTAATATGTTATTTTAATTATGCGTGAGCCCTAAGTGCTCAAATTCGTTTTTAAGAATGAGTATAACAAGGAATATCAAAATGAGGTTCATTGATTGTGAGGTAAATAAAAAGGGGGCGTTCTCGTAAAAACGCCCCACTTTTATTATCCTTTTCTATAGAAATGTTTAATCTGGCAGGATGGCCGGTGTAAAGAATGTGCCTGACCAGAGAATCCAGGTAATAAATAATGTCCAGAATGCGTTTGCAGTCTGAGAAATCCAATAGGCAGCTGCCGGCCGGCCTCCGCCCACCGTTACCAGTTCTTTAAAATTGGTTTCCAGTCCAATGGATACGAAACACAGAGCGAAAAACCAACTGCGATAACTCTTGCACCCTTTTGCTACTACCTTGGCTGCTTTTGCGCCCGCAGCCGGCTCTACAATAAAAGAGACTATCAAAGAAGCAAGCATAAACCCAACCACGAACTTGGGGAATCGGTACCAGACTTCCATAAATGATGGCTTTTCAGCGTCAGGATCTTCACGTCTTTCAAGAGACATGGTTGCCCAAAGGGCCATTAAGAAAGCGACAAGACCGATCATAACGTTCTGGGCCATCTTGACCATTGCAGCTGCATTGACCGCAGCTTTGCTGGCTTCTCCTTGAGCATTTCGAAGCACCTCTCCGGCGGCAATTACCGCTCCAGTGTTGTCAATCACTCCACCAAGCCATGCACCTGCCCATTGCGTTGGAAGACCCAAAAGTACCGCTATCGGCGGCATTACCAGGATCAACACCACCGCACAGACCAGCACCCAGGCAACCATATAGCTCACTTCCTTGGGGTCTCCCTGGACTGCTCCACCGGCAGCAATGGTGGCCGAGACACCGCATATGGCGTTTGCCGTGGCGATGATGCTGCTGAATCGTTCTGATATTTTAAATTTCCGGCAAATCCAATAGGTCCCGAACCAGACTGCCGTTGCAACCAGAACAGCCTGCAACACACCCATGGCACCAGCCTTTAGAACCACCGAAAACATAATCGTTGCCCCCATGCAAACCAGACCGATTTTAACAAAAAACTCCGTCTGGCCGCCAGCTTTGAGAAATTTGGGTACTTTAAAGATGTTGCTTATAATCAGTCCAAAAGCTAATGCAAATAGAACGTATGATATCCCCCATTTTTTAATAAAGGCCTGTTTGGAAATGACCATGGAAATGAAGGTCAACGCAAAGACTACGGCAAAGCCTGGAATGTAGCCCTTCAAATCGAACTTCATGAATATGCCGCCAATAAACGTTAATATTCCCATCGTAATAAACAAGAAAATGGTCGTCCCAAGGGTACTCCACCCTTTAGGAAAGGCTGCAGCCAGGCTTGTCCATTTGGCAATTTTAGGGGTGTGTGGGAGTATCCCAATAATGGCCAAAAGCAGGATGAACAAACCGATAAAACAGGCCCACCAATCCTCATTTTGCAGGACGGGTGTCCTCTCTTTTTCATTGCTCATAAGATCCGCCTCCTTTCAATTTAGATTAAATAACAGTTTGGGTTATTTACGATAAAATGCTGAAAAATAGTGAAGTATGGAATTTTTAGCAACTTTCCCCGATTTAAAAAATTACAGAAATTCACCCCCTTTCCATTTAAGTATTTTGTTTTAAAAGATATTATTATATATCTTCTTTTATGAAACTTATTGTGTTACATACCTAATTGATTTATATTATGCAAGGAAAAATTTAGAAATTACTATTAATATTGAAAAAGTGATATGTTCTTGACATGCAATCTTCTTGTCTATTATTCCCTCACAATAAATCAAAAACATATATTTTGCAAAGGTCTCGTATCAAGTTTCCAATATGCATATGGTATCGTCACAGGGACAGCTTCCATCAATTTCAAATGTATAGATAATTCTTGATTCAAGCTCTGCACGATCTGCGGCAACTGATTTAAAATCACTTTTTGCAACTCTTTTAAGCATCTCAGATTTTATCGGTATAGAATCCAGACCGGAAGAAATCACATTCCCTGTTTCCCCATCTAATACTGCTGCGTCTTCCCCGTTTGTCACAACAACTACCGGAACCTGGTAAGGTGCTACAAGCCTGGATGCAGCAAGCGCCGGACGATATCGAGTTACTAGAGATCCGGGACCATATTTTATTATCATACATGCTTTTCCGGATATGGTTATTATAAAATCAACCTTCACAATGGCTTTATTCTTTCCGGCCTTTACAAGAAGTTCGAAACGGGGCTCAATCTCCTTTTTATGATACCCTTTTTTTTCTACCAGTAAACGGGCCAATTTTTGTCTGTACCGCTCGTCGTGAGTGTCTTTTAGGATATCGCCAGTTATAAAATCGACAAGTTCGCCGAGTATAAGATGATGGCCGGCCATTTCTATCAATTCTCTTTTTCAAATACTTATTTACAATTGCTTAAGATTATGAAAAAATCATTCATTTAGCGGGATTGAGGCTGCTAAGCCAATAAGCTTTTTCCGAGACTTAGGCCTTGAGACCACATAGATAGTAAAATAATATTTGGTATATTGCAATCCATTCTTATTTTTTTGGAACACTTTAGCTATTTGAAAATAGGGCCGATTTTTTCAAAGGTCTCGATATATAACCTGAATTTTGCACGTAACTCTACGTCATGAACAGTAAGCAGCGATTTTTAATT
>CAZQOH010000406.1:0-2704 GCA_964594355.1 uncultured Desulfobacterales bacterium | reverse complement strand
TTCAGATTTATCCATATAAAAAAAATGCCCGATCACTACCTTGGCCTTTGAATTCTGGATGGCATCGGCCAGCAGTTTGTCGTTGTCAGACTCTGACTTTAAATTTTCAAGATAATTGTTAAAGGATTTGTTGCGAATCTCGAAATTTTCTATTTCCTTTTGTATATTTTCTAACGCTTTAACTATCCCTTTGTCATCCGGCGCATGAAATCCAACGTCAAATGCAATAACCTTTGCGCCGGCATCTGAAAGCTTTGCAACAAGATTAGCAAATTTTGACCTTGGCCACATCCACTTCCCTTCCTTATCAATGCTCTTCTCATCCGCTACGGCCAATACCACATTAGAACCGGGAGAAATGGTCCCTCTCGATTTAAATCTCAGATCAACAGTCTTCAATTCCATAAGTTCCAGAAATGGAACTTCATATAAGTAGGCAAAGGTTCCAATTAGGACAGTAATAACAGAAATTACAATAGGATTAACCTTGATGATTTTTTTTAGAAAAGAAAGCATATGATTTACCTCTTGTTTTGATGAACTCATAAAAAGGCGAATTCATCAAGTTTTAGGTTTTAAGCGCCTGGTGTGTATCCTTGGGTTAGTGGATATCTTCTGCCGGAACCGAATGATCTGGATGTTACATTAAGCCCGGGAGGTGCCTGGTATCTCTTATATTCGTTTTTTTCAATCCTTAAAATAACATCTTCCACAATATTTTTGTCAAACCCCATCTTAATTAAGTCATCCATCACCTTAAGATCTTCAATATAACCTTTTAATATTAAGTCTAGTATTTCGTAAGGCGGCAGGTCATCCTGGTCTAATTGATAAGGCTTGAGTTCGGCCGAAGGCGCTTTCTCGATTATCCTTGATGGTATGTATTCTTTTTTTATGTTTATAAAGTGAGCAAGGTTGTATACCATTGTTTTTGGAACATCCGAAATTATTGCCAGACCACCGCTCATATCACCATAGAGGGTACAATAACCAACTGCAAGCTCTGACTTATTCCCTGTGGAAAGAAGAAGCGCGCCATACTTGTTGGATAGACCCATTAGTATGGTACCTCTTATTCTCGCCTGAATATTTTGTTCCATGATACCCGGTTCATATTCCTTAAAGGAAGGTAAAAGAAATTTTAAAAATTCTTTAAACATGCCGTCAATTGGAATATGTGAAAGTTCTATTTTAAGATTTTCTGCAAGTCTCTCCGTATCTTCAAAATTTTCTTTGGAAGTATATTGCGACGGCATAAATACGCCGGAAACATTTTCTCGTCCCAAAGCCATTACCGCAATACATGCAGTCAGTGCCGAATCTATCCCACCGCTTAATCCTACAATGACTTTTGAAAAACCACACTTTACTACATAGTCATATGTGCCCATGACGAGTGCTTTCAAGATAGATTCCGTATTTGAGTCTGAAATTGCACGGATATCTTCTTTAGAAGATTCTGTCGATTCAGATGTTTCAGAATTGAAAACGATAAGGTCTTCTTTAAAATCGTATGCCCTGGCTACAATCTTCCCATATTGATCAATAACTGCGCTTATTCCATCGAAAAGAACACTGTCATTACCACCAACCTGGTTCGCATATATTAAAGGGATGCCGTATTTTTGGGCGATAGAACCCAATATATTCCACTTGAATTCTCTTTTCCCTACATAAAAAGGAGATGCAGATATGTTAATAAGAAGATCAGCACCATCTCTTATCAACAAGTCAACAGGATCTAAATGATTAATTATTTTTTTAAAATTATATTTGTCGTTCCATGCATCTTCACAAATTGTAATTCCTATCCTATGTCCTTTGTACGAATAAGCGTTGCATTCAATACCCGGTTCAAAATATCTCCTTTCATCATATACGTCATATGTCGGAAGAAGCCTTTTGTTAACCTTATGCAATATTTTGCCGTCTTCAAAAAGAGCAGCTGAGTTGTAAAGAAGATTCCCTTCGTCATCAGAGTTTTTATCAACAAATCCACAAATAATCCCTATTCCATGGACGGACTCCACCAACTTGTTAAAACAATCAAGGTTTGCATTTATAAAATCTTTCCTTTCAAGAAGATCACGGGGTGGATACCCGGTAATAACAAGTTCAGAAAAGATTGCCAGATCACATGAGAGATCTTTGGCTTTATCAATAAAAGATTTTATCTTCTCAAAATTATGTTTAAAGTCGCCGATTATCGGATTGATCTGTGCAATGGCTATTTTCATAATAATTTCCGATTATATAATTTATAATATATTTTATCTTGTTGTCAATATTGCATAATATGAACTCTGCTTCTTTCCTTGACATAATATGCATATTGACTTAAAAACCAAATCCCAGGTTGCCGCTATTTTGATAAGGCTAAAGTGAGACCTTTGCTAAACGCCCCTTTTTGCCCAATTTCTGTGTTAGGCTCAAATTTTATTCCTCAAAATACTCAATGTATTCCTGTGGTTAAAATTTTCGCCTGCCTTGAACTTGAACAAAATTGAGCATTTTTCAAAGATCTCAAAATATTACATTATGGAAAAAAAACGTAAAGTATTATATGCTGTTTTAATAATAATCGGGGTGTCAATCTTTATGTTATTTTTATACATATCTGAAAAATCACCCTATTTCAATAAGTTTGACCAACAATTGCATGCAAAAAGGATACAACCCCCAGATAAGACGACTGTACATTTAT
>CAZQOH010000405.1:0-2733 GCA_964594355.1 uncultured Desulfobacterales bacterium | reverse complement strand
ATAACACATTTGTTTTGCCTTAAATTAACTACAACTAATCGGGAGATGATCCAATTATGATAACTATGAAGACGAAAGTTACTGAAAAGGGAATTTCGGGGAGAAGCATTTCTGAAGCTCAACAACAGGTTGGAGTAGATGGCGGGAAAAAGCGGTGCTTAAAAGCCAAAATTATTTAATCATAGGGGACCCAATCTGAGACCTTTGCAAAACGCCCCCTTTTGCCCAATTTCTTCGTTAGTCTCAAATTTTAGTCCTCAAAATACTCAATGTATTCCTGTGGTTAAAATTTTCGTCTGCCTTGAACTTGAATCCCGCTACAGCGGGAAGCATTTTTCAAAGGTCTCAATCTAGAGCTTTTGTTCATGGATACCTGAATATACAGCTTTGCAAATCCCCGATACTCCCCCTTTTAGACCATTTGGATTTTTAAAACCTTCTGAGCCTTTGAGGCATGCAATATAGTCATATGCATTGACGGATAATCTCAAAGCTTCTTCCATCTTTACCTCCGGTGTTACCCGGAACAGCCAACCCTTGTTGTAAGGGTTACTTATTATCATGGCCTGATTCTTCTTGATCTCATGGTTAAGATTGATCTTCCCTGTTAATGGGGTATCAATGTATAAAATTTTCCCTGTAATGGCAAAAATGACGACTTCGCCTTCCTGAATAATCTGTCCCGTCTCCACAAGCCAGTCCAGTTCTTTAACTCCGCCGACCAAAACCAGAAACGGTTGCGTAAGTCCGAAGACTATGTCTTGATTTTCTGATTTTGCCCATAGTCCTTGTTTGGGGTAATAGCGTCTGTCTTCCGGGACTTCCACCGTTTTGCCTAAGAATTTTTCGATAAAAGCCATTTTTTCCTCTTTGGATTTTCGGTTAAATATTTTTCAGCTATTTTCCTTCAGGGTATCCATAAAAAAGTAAAAAAATCAAGCAAACAAAATAATAAAAGGATATATTATAATTTTTTCCCCATTACTTTACTTCCTTTACCCGTCACGCACTTCCTCGTACCATGACCTCTTTTCCCAATTGCTCTTGTTCATCATCCACGAGAACTTCTGGGAAGCCGGGCGCGCGAAAGTCAATCCCACAATCATCCTCCAACCGCTTTACCACCATCGACGACCAGGCACGTGGCCCGTAACAATCCTGTCCATCCTTTATAATATCGAGGACAACTGGACACACCTCAAGCGGAACGTTATGCCGCTTGCCAAGCTCATTAAATAGGCTCATGTCTTTGACACCCAAGTCCATGGTGAAGTTGACGTTGTAACTGCCGTTTAGAATTAATTGGCTTTCGGTTTCATGGACAAAGGAATTGCCGGAAGAGATACGAATAGCCTCATAGACCGTGCTAAGATCCATACCCGACAGTTTTGCCACCGCCCACGCCTCACCCAGCGCTACGAGATGAACCCCGGCCAGGTAGTTCGTTAGAACCTTCATAATTGAGGCGGCTCCCAAAGGACCCGCATGTAAAATCTCGTTTCCCATAACTGCTAAAGCAGGAAACGCCCTTTCAAAAGCGGCTCGTTCACCGCCAACCAAAATTGCGATGTTTCCTGTGGCCGCCCGATGACAGCCACCCGATACCGGTCCATCCATTGGTGTTGCGCCAACGGCCTCAACCAAAGCCCCAATCCGTCTCACCTCAGCTTCGTCGGTCGTGCTCATTTCAAGCCACATCTTTCCGGAGCTTAGACCAGCCAATACACCGTCTTCAGCTTCCATTACCTGGCTCACAATTGCTGGAGATGCCAGGCAGGTGATTACGAGATCGACAGCTTCAGCCAATTCCTTAGGGGAGTCTGCCCATGTGGCACCATTTGCCAACAAAGACTCAGCCGCGCTTCTATCGATATCGCGGACTGTCAAATCGAAACCATGCCGGAGCAAGTTCCCGGCCAGTTTGCCTCCCACATTGCCAAGTCCTATAAAACCAATCTTCATTTTGCCAGCCTCCTTTTAATGAGTATTTTATTTTTCATTCTTCTAAAAAATTCTTTTTTTGACCCAAAATTCCATCATTCCATTATTCCATTACCTAAGTCAAGTGCCGTAAGAGGTTGTAAGAGAGCAGCAGTCCTCCGGAAATCGGCTTTGGCACATTTACACTTTTCATTTTAGGCTTTGGCGTTATGGGAGAAGTTCAAATTCTTTTCAATATAACATAATTTATTGACATAATACAATAAATTTATAATAATCGATGATGTCTGCTTATTGTAAATGAATACAGATCTCGTTAAGTTGCCGAGTAGTTGAGTAGTTAAGTATTTGACGATGTATGGAATATGAAAAAGGAGAAATAATTTGTCTAAAGAATTAAGTTCAAATGCGCGTCGGGTGCGGGACGCCCTGCAAGCGCTGGGCTTCACATTTAAAGTGGCGGAGCTGCCGGCGTCCACGCGCACAGCCAGTGATGCTGCGCGGGCTATTGGCTGCCAGGTGCAGAACATCGCAAAGTCCCTCGTGTTCAGAGGTAAGCATACAGATTCACCGATCCTTGTGATTGCCAGTGGAAAGAACCGTGTAGATGAGGCGAAATTGAGTCGGCTGGCAGATGAGCCGGTAGAAAAAGCAGATGCAGACTTTGTCCGCAGGCATACGGGTTTTACTATTGGAGGCGTTTCGCCGATTGGTCACATTGAGAACCTGGAGACTTTTATCGACGAGGACTTATTTCAGTATAAAGCAATATGGGCGGCCGCTGGAACGCCG
>CAZQOH010000404.1:0-2736 GCA_964594355.1 uncultured Desulfobacterales bacterium | reverse complement strand
TGCTTACACATGTTTATCAAGGCTTTATATAATTTTAAATGCAGGTTTTAGGTACTATTATTCCTTGCAGGTTGTATGGCCTCCAATATTGAAAATCCTTCAAGTCTTAAAAAAGAAGGATTCAAGCAATATGAACGGCCGGATATTTATATTGATGATGCCCTTCTCTCTCAACCGGCAGCTCCAAAAAAAAATGCCGCCCCTGATATGAGTTCCAAGGGGCCAAATACCCCTGGGTCCGATTCGGAAGGGGTTAAAAATACAAAGCCAAGCCTCGAATGGATTCCCGGGCCTGATAGAGATACAACCTGGGATCAGGCCCGGTCCTGGGCACAAAATCTGTCGGTTGACGGCGGTGGCTGGCGAATGCCCACAATTAAGGAACTGAAAACCCTTCATCAAAAAGGCGACACTTTCCTCTTATCAAATACTACAGGGAGGTGGGTTTGGTCTAACAGCACCAAGGATTCTTTTGTGTGGCTCTTCAGTTTCCGCTACGGCATCAACAAATGGGACAACCCCGGCCAATCCAAAGACTACCGGGCTTTTGCAGTCCGTTCCCGAAAGTAAAGAATCCTGGCTCATCGAAGATCCCGCCATCCGAGGATGGACCAGGCTTTGGTACCACTCCAGAGGGGTGAAGTCCACTATTCCCCTGCCTTGAGGCATGCAAAATTATAGACCTAAAATTTGCCTGATTGCCCTACCTTATCTGCTATTGACTCAATTTTCCCTCTGATGTAACTTCAAGCAAAGAATCTTGAATAATTATTAACAATATTTTTAAACATCAAACATCACTGTTCGAGCTAATTAATGCTGCCAGAAGCAATATAAGGATACCGTATTGGGAATAAAAAAAGACCGTTTATTTACATCAAAACCTTTCATATTTTTCCTTTATCGATTTGTTCGAGCTTATTCATGGACATTTCGTTTAAAGATTGAAAATGAGAAAGATTGGATGGATTATTTAAAAAATGGTGGGGCTGTGGTGTTATGCGCCTGGCATCAACAGTTTTTTTCTGCTATTCGTCATTTTCAAAATTATAGAATCTTCAACCCTGTCATAATGATCAGTCAAAGCAGCGATGGAGAAATTGTAGCCGGCGTGGCTAAGCGTTCCGGCTGGAATCCAGTTCGGGGTTCTTCTTCAAGGGGTGGCAGGGAAGCTTTAAAAAAGATGATTGCGAATTTAAAGGAGACAAAACTTGCAGCGCATATTGTAGATGGATCTAAGGGACCTTCAGGTAAAGTTAAGCCTGGTGCAATCCGTTTAGCACATGTTGCCAATGCCGTGATTGTTCCTTTTTATATTTCTGCAGAAAAGGGGTGGCATTTCAATAGCTGGGACAAGTTTTTTCTTCCAAAGCCCTTTTCCAAGGTTTCGCTTCGTTTTGGAAAAATGATCAAATTTGATAGAACAAAAGATGAAGAGAATTTTGAAAAGCAAAGGCATCAACTTGAAGAAATTATGCTTCCTGAGCTGATAATTTAAGATTTCCAAACGAAATCTGCTTATAACCCTACTCCATTATAGGAGCCAAAATGAAAACCGCTGAAGAGATTATAAAAGACAATAATAGGGAAATGGTTTGTATTTCTCCTGACCAAACGATCCGTGAGGCCATACGATTGATGACAGCAAGTAAAATAGGGGCGATACTTGTAAAAAAGGAAGATAAAATTGTTGGCATATGGACAGAGCGCGATCTGTTGTACAATAGTAATCAGCCCGGATTTGATCCGGATACTCATTTGATTGGCGATTATATGACCACGTCACTCCACACCGCTCGACACGATACATCTATTCTCAAAATCAAGGAAATGTTTTTGGGGTTGTTCATACGCCATCTTATCGTTGAAAAAGATGGTGATTACATCGGGCTTCTTTCCATTGGCGATGTCATTAGGGCCAGCCTGATAGAACAAGATCGTCAGATTAAAGAATTGAATAAGGTGCTAGCTGGGAATACTATGAAAACTGGGGCTGGCATCGAAAAAAGAGATGAACCGAACCGAGATTTCTCACATCAAAGCCATGGCAGCCGTCCTTTATTTCAGGAATGCATGACACCTACCTTACACCTCCAATAAATAAGCCTAAAATATTTGCGATTGCCTTACGTTATCTTCAATGTTATTAATCTGATAGTGCCTATCAACACAGGCAAGTAATCGTGAATCAAAAGGTTTAAATTCCCGATTAAAGAAAAATTCTGTAAAAACCATGATATATTGCGATATGCAGAATTAATTCTGTATAGCAGTTGTTAGGCTCAAATATATCCAAGGGTATTTGATTTCGGGGGATATACATAACCAGAAAGAAATGAGGCCAATAGAATGAGAGTCCTTATTGTTGACGATGAGCTTGTAGGTCGAAATAAGATGCTAAAAATAATGGGAAATTTTGCTGAATGCGTGGCGGTTGATCGTGGGAAAACAGCCATAAAGGCTTTTAAAGAGGCCTGGGAGATTGGGGAACCGTTTGCTCTGGCAACTCTTGATATCTCCATGCCTGGAATGGACGGAACAGAAGTCCTTTATGAAATCAGAAAAATTGAAAAAGCAAAAAAAATACCAAAAGAAAAACATATAAAAATCCTGATGGTAACTTCCCATGCGGATAGGGATACAATTATCACCTGCATTCAAGCGGAGTGCAATGATTATATTGTAACCTAAAACCTGCATTTAAAATTATATAAAGCCTTGATAAACATGTGTAAG
>CAZQOH010000403.1:0-2739 GCA_964594355.1 uncultured Desulfobacterales bacterium | reverse complement strand
TTAATAAGCTACAATTTCACAAAATCGCAACATTTTAGCGTTAGGAATTGATTGTGACATTAAACAAAAAAATTGATAAAAAGGATCTTACAATCATAGCAACCCATATAAATGCTGATTTTGACGCAGTAGCATCCATGCTTGCAGCCCAGAAGCTATATACTGATTCCCTTGTTGTATTTCCAGGTTCCCAGGAAAAAAACTTGAGAAATTTTTTCATTAATTCAATGGTATATCTCTTTAACATGGCAGATATAAAAGATATCAAATTTTCAAATATAAAAAGGCTGGTTTTGGTTGATACTAAACAGTCAAACCGAATCGGAAAGCTCTCATCTCTACTAAAAAGAAAAGATATAGATATAGATATTTATGACCATCATCCTGCCAAGGCCGATGACATTAAAGGCGATTTTGAGGTTAATCAATTAACAGGTGCAACTGTCACTATCCTAACAGAAATCATAAAAGAAAAAGGAATCGACATTTCTCCTGATGAAGCAACGATTATGTGTCTTGGTATTTATGAAGATACAGGTTCATTTACTTTTTCATCTACGACTGAAAGAGATTTTACAGCCGCCGCCTTCCTTCTTTCAAAAGGAGCGGATTTGAATATTGTTTCAAATCTGATCGCAAGAGAGATAAGTGCGGAACAGGTAGCTCTTTTAAATGATATAATTCAGTCTGCGACTCGGTATAATATTCATGGCATCGAAGTTGTTGTTACCAGTATAACAACCAATAATTTTGTGACTGATTTCGCCTTTCTGGTTCATAAAATGGTTAAGATGGAAAACCTGGATGCAATTTTTGCCATTGCACGCATGGAAAACAAAATCTATATCGTGGCTCGTAGCAGAATAGCTGAAGTAGATGCCGGATCGATCCTTGCTTCATTTGGAGGTGGAGGACATACATTTGCAGCTGCAGCTACCGTTAAGGAAATGACATTAGCTCAGACCGAACACATGTTGGTTGAAATCCTTTACAACAAAATCAGATCAAGGCGGCAGGCAAAAAACCTTATGTCATCTCCTCCAATAACCGTGGAATCCGATGTTTCCTGTAAAGATGCCGGTAATTTGCTAACCCGCTATAATATAAATGCACTGTTGGTTATTGAAAAGCCGAACACTACAAAGGGTAAAGATAAACTTGTCGGTTTTATAACACGTCAGGTTATTGAAAAAGCGCTCTATCACAAGCTGGATCAAGCTCCGGTGCGGGACTATACGACGACAGAACTTGCTTCTGTTGGGCCCGATTCCGACCTTATTGAAATACAGGAAAAAATAATTGAAAACAAACAGCGCGTACTCCCTGTCGTCGATAAAGATATCATTATGGGTGTTGTAACTAGAACCGACCTTTTAAACACATTGGTTCGACGGTCTCAACATACATCAGAAAATTATCCGGATCCTTTTAAGGGCCCGGTTCACGCTAGAACTAGAAACATCGTTAAATTTTTAAAAGAACGGCTTCCGGAGCGTTTACTTGATATTTTAAGGGTTATAGGACAAGTCGCCACCGAAATAGGCTGCGGTGCTTATATTGTAGGTGGATTTGTTCGTGATCTGTTCCTATTTAGATCTAATAAGGATATAGATATTGTCATAGAGGGAGACGGTATAAAGTTTGCGACAAAATATGCAAAACTGGCGGGTGCGCGTATACATTCTCATAAGAAATTTGGCACTGCAGTCATCATCTTCCCTGATGGTTTCAAAATTGATGTGGCTTCAGCCAGAATGGAATATTACAAGTTCCCGGCCGCCCTTCCTGAAGTTGAAATGAGCTCAATTAAACTTGATCTTTTCCGGAGGGATTTCACTATTAATACGTTATCAATCCAATTAAACCCTGATAGGTTTGGTACGCTCATAGATTTTTTTTCTGCCCAAAAAGATATTAAGGAAAAAATGATAAGGGTTTTACACAATTTAAGTTTTGTTGAGGATCCTACACGTGTATTCCGTGCCATAAGATTTGAACAGCGTTTTGGTTTTTCTATCGGAAAATTAACTTCGGGGCTGATTGAAAATGTCGTTAAAATGGATTTCTTCAAACGGCTTAGCGGCCGAAGGCTGTTGGTCGAGTTGCGTCAGATTTTCGAAGAAGAAAATCCGACACTTGCTGTCAAGAGGCTTCATGATTATAATCTGCTAAATGTCATTCATCCTTCGATCATACTTGATAAGGAACTAATAAGACTATTTAATTCTCTAAAAAAAGTATTATCCTGGTATGATTTGCTTTTTCTGGAAGAATCCTATATGAGGTGGGCCGTATATTTTATGGCACTCATGAAACAATGCAATAAAAAAACATCAAATGTAATCTGCAGACGACTTGAACTTCCACCTCGTTATATGAAAATTTTCTGTGATGAACGTCTTGAAGCTGAAAAGCGTCTTTTATGGCTGGAACGGAATTTACCGATTATAAACAGCACGCTTTATAAAAAACTTTCAAGTTATAAGATAGAACTGATTCTATATATGATGGGAGTTACAAAAAAGAAAAAGGTAAAGAAATCCATATCGCACTATATTACTCGTCTGAGGTTTATCAATACTTCGATAAAGGGAAAAGATTTGTTAAATATGGGTCTTGAGCCCGGTCCAATTTACCGGGAAATATTTGAAGCCGTACTCGATGAAAAATTAAACGACAAGCTTAAAACACACAACGATGAGCTTGCTTTTGCACGCAAGTATGCTTCATAATTTTTAA
>CAZQOH010000402.1:0-2744 GCA_964594355.1 uncultured Desulfobacterales bacterium | reverse complement strand
AACCCTCTCTTATTTTAATGCCTGATTTGTCCAAAACCTTTTGAAGACATACACTTAGAAAGATCAAATATAGCCGATTTTAGAAAACTCACACAAGCAATCATCAAGGCTTTGAAATGTGCAAGATTTTTTCAACAGTAATATATGTGGCTTTTCCACAGATTAGTTTTTTTCTGCCTAATCTGATGTTTCAATAACTTTTAACTATCATTTAAGGAGGTATAGCAATGGGAGATAATATCGCATGGGAAATGGAAATCGAGGCGGCCTTCGCTCGGGCCAAGTCAGAGGAGAAGGACGTTTTTGTCTGTTGGTATCAGGATGGATGCCCTCTCACGACATTGATGGATGCCAATACATATCCGGATGAATACGTGAGTACAGTCATTAACCAAAATATAATTCCTCTAAAAATGGCTGTGACGCAAGGATGGGAACAACCTGATGCCGTACCATTCCAGGTTCAGATGATAACTACCCTGCTGATAATGGACAAGGACAAGCGTGTGTATCAACGAATGGTCGGGTATATGCCCCCGGAGGAGTTGGCCGCTTGGATACTCCTGGGTCTAGGAAAGGCCCAATTTTATACGGGCAGATTCAAACAAGCTATTTCTACCCTGGACAAGCTTATTGCCGAATCTCCAACCGATTTACCTTGGGTAACTGAAGGTATGTATTTAAGGGGGGTCGCTTTATTCAGACATCACGGGGAAACCGGACCGCTTACGGACACACTCAAGCAGGTTCAGACCGCATATGGTGATTTACATTGGGGTACCAAACGGGCGTCGGGGTTCGCGGTATTTGCAAAATAGCCTTATCTGTAGTATAAAGACCTTTGAAAAATGCTTCCCGCTATTAGCGGGAGGCAAAAAGGGGTATTTTGTAAAGGTCTCGTATGGAAAAAGGGCTAAAGGCTACGTTTTATTGTCAGGGAAAATGGGCCGAAAAAATAGACCTGAATTATAAAAAGGAGGCGTTAATTGGATATAGACACAAGCATAATTTGGGGAAAATTCAATAATGGGCTAAAAGGCTTTATTCGCAAGCGTGTTCGAGGCGAAGATACCGTGGAAGACCTTCTGCAAGAGATTTTTTACAAAATTCATGATAACCTCCATAAGCTTAGAGACACGGATAAGTTGGGGGCCTGGGTTTTTCAGATAACCCGCAATGTGGTTGTTGATTATTATCGGCTTCAAAAGTCCATGGCGACCCACGAGGAGATATCTAAAAATCGTATATATATGCCTCCTAAAAGCGTAAGTATGGCCGAAGAAGTTGCGTTCTTGTGCGTGAAACCAATGATTGATGACCTATCTGAAAAATATAAACAAGCCATTCTGCTGACAGAATACAATGGATTAACCCAGAAGAAGATGGCCGAAAAATTAGGAATGTCCGTATCGGGAGCCAAATCAAGGGTTCAACGGGCAAGGAATAACCTGAGGGGGATGCTTTTTTCGTGCTGCCATTTCGAGTTTGATCGCTATCGACATATCCTTGACTACCATCCCTACAGACAGCTCTGCTGTCCTCATTGTTGTGAGGATCAAAAAAAAAGCGTGATCAAATAAGCAACAGATAAAAAACTCTTTTGCTAACAAATCATTTCCGGATTCGAGACCCTTTAAATTAGAATTAATGAAGAAGGTTTTCAATAACACATCAAAAGAATTTACTCTCCAGTTTCATCAAAACCCTTCAGATCTGATGAACTTAAAAGGGGAATGGAAGGATCTGCTGGCACGTAGCACGACCCACACCATTTTTCAGACCTGGGAGTGGAACCAACTCTGGTGGAAGCATTTCGGCCCTCCTAATGAACTCTTCCTCCTTACCCTGCGAAACTCTGGAAATAAAATTGTGGGAATAGCGCCTCTTTTCTGTCATTTGGAGATGAATAATCAAAGACGCATTCAGTTCATCGGTGGTACAGAGATCTCTGATTACCTCGACTTCATTGTGGAGACAGGAAATGAAAATTCATTCTATGCGGCTGTGATCAGCTTTTTGAGCTCTCACCCCGAACTCTGGGATGCTATGGACCTCCACTGTATTCCGGCAGACTCACACACTCTAACCGTGTTCAAAAACGCTTGTGAAAAGAAAGGATTTCGAGCTTGTCTGTCTATCGAAGAAGTTTGTCCCAGAGCTACGCTTCCCTCAAGCTGGGACCAATTTCTATCAGCAATGAAAAAGAAAGACCGGCATGAAATCAGACGTAAAATCAACAGGATTCAACGGCAAGCCGAAAACTTCAGCTACACTATCACCAATTCGGCAACCTTTTCTGAAAACATCGAATGTTTTCTACAGCTTCACGGAAAGAGTAACACCCAAAAAATGGCTTTCATGAACCAGAAAAGGAAGCGCTTTTTTTTAGAGATGGCGCGGATTTTTTTACAAAAGGAATGGTTGGAGCTCTTATTTTTGGAAGCCAACGGCGCAAAGTTGGCAGCTCTCTTAAACTTCAAATATAAGGACACCGTCTACGTCTATAATTCGGGATATGATCCCGAATTTAGTCGTTGGAGTCCTGGTTGGGTTTTGATCAGCTATTCCATCCAGTATGCCATCGAGGGTGGAACAAAAAACTACGACTTTTTGAGAGGAAACGAATCATATAAGTATCGATTCGGAGCGAAGGATTTCGAGATTTACAGATATACAATTAAGAAATGAGAGGAGTACATTTATTGATGCGGATTGCCATGATCAGTGTACATACGTGCCCCCTA
>CAZQOH010000401.1:0-2763 GCA_964594355.1 uncultured Desulfobacterales bacterium | reverse complement strand
TGTTCCATGTGGGATGAAACTATATTAATCGTATCACATTTTGTTGAAATTATTTGATATATGATTTTTTGGCAAGTTCGGTTGTCAAGCTATAAAAATATTATGACTTGCCCTATAAAGTATTGAATGGCCGTATTCTCCCGCGCAGGCAAGCATCTCTAACCGAATTAGATTCAACGCTTTCTTACCATATGATAATATTTGCAGTTGTGGTTCCCTCAGGCTATTTTATTGTAATGGAATTATATCATTTGAAGTTTTCTATGTGAAGACAAGGTAAAAAAATGAATAAAAGGATCAATATACGAAAATATGCATTATTAATGATTTCTTTGTTTTTTATTCAGTTAATAGCGTTTTCACCAGCAGCACCTATTGAGACTGTTAGGGTTGGTGTCTATCAAAACGCTCCATTAACATTCATTGAGGAAAACGGAAAAGTTAAAGGATTTTTCATAGATATTTTGGAATATATTGCCAGCAAAGAAGGTTGGAAGATTGAATATGTTCAACGCTCATTCTCAGAATGTCTCAGCAACCTTGAAAGTGGTCGGATAGATCTGTTGGGGGCTATAGCTTATTCCGAATCAAGGGGAAAACTTTTCGATTTTACATATGAAAGCGTTTTCACCAATTGGGGACAAATGTATATCAACAACAAAACTGATATTGAATCAATTATCGATCTCAAGGAGAAAAAAGTTGCTGTACTTCAAGGTGATATATACTTTGATAATCTAAGAGAATTAGTTAATCAATTTGGAATACAATGCAGGTTTATTGAAGCCTTTGAATATGAAGATGTTTTAAAACTGGTTGAAATAGGTCGATGTCCAGCAGGATTGGTTAGCCAAATTTACGGCATACAGCATGAAAGAGATTATGATATTTCCAAAAGTTCAATCCTTGTAAGTCCCAAAAAAATATATTGGGCTGCTCCAAAAGGAAAAAAACAAAACCTTTTGTACGCACTGGATAGACACATTAGAAAACTTAAAAATGATGAGCAGTCTATTTATTATGAAGCAATAAATAAATGGTTCGGAATCGGAGTAAAATCAAGATTAGGCAAATGGTTTAAGTGGATTATAATCAGCTCCCTGTCGCTTCTATCTCTTTTCATTACTTCCAGTCTAATATTGAGAGTACAGGTGAAATCTAAAACAAAAGAGCTACTAGTCAAAAATGAAGAGATGATGGAGGAGATTAAAAACCGCAAGCAAGTCGAAGAAGCGTTGCGTGATAGCGAAGAAAAGTACCGGAACCTATTCAACAATGCTCAAGTAGGACTGTACCGCACTAGAATCGGTGACGGAAAATTTGTTGAGGCGAACGATGCTCTTGCTAGGATGTTTGGTTATAAAAACAGGGCAGATATCCTTGATGCCGAATACATAACTTCAGACAACTATGTGGATACCGGAACGAGGGAGAAACTGCTGGCGATTCTTGGTGAACACGGTGAGTTTAGAAACTTTGAGGCCCGCCTGTACCGCAGGGACAGATCGGTCGCCTGGTTCAGGTATTCTGGTCGAATCTATCCTGAAAAGGGGTACATTGAAGGCGTTGCCGCTGATATTACCGAAGAGAAGATGCTGGAAGAAAAACTCCTGCAAGCTCAAAAGATGAAGGCTATTGGCACTCTGGCCGGTGGTGTGGCTCACGACCTGAACAATATTCTTTCCGGCCTTGTAAGTTATCCGGAGTTGATTTTGCTGGATCTTCCTGAAGATAGCCCCTTACGCAAGCCCATCTTGACCATCCAAGATTCAGGTCATAAGGCTGCGGTTATCGTTCAGGATATGTTAACTTTAGCAAGAAGAGGTGTTGCTATAACAGAGGTGGTGAACTTGAATGATATTGTATACGACCATCTTGAGAGCCCTGAGCATGAAAAGCTGAAATCATTCCATCCTAGCATAGACTTTGAGATAAATCTTGCCCCGGACCTTCTAAACATTCTGGGATCACCAGTTCACCTGTCCAAGACCATTATGAACTTGCTTTCCAATGCTGCAGAGGCGATACATCACGCTGACACAATCATCATATCAACATCAAATCAGTATCTTGACAGACCTGTTAGAGGCTACGAGGATGTACAAGAAGGTGACTATGTTGTTCTGAGGGTAGTCGATTCAGGAGTTGGCATGTCTGAGGAGGATTTGGTAAGAATATTTGAGCCTTTTTATACAAAAAAGGTAATGGGAAGAAGCGGAACTGGCTTGGGTATGGCTGTGGTCTGGGGCACGATAAAGGATCATAACGGTTATATCGACATAGAAAGCACTTCTGGAAAAGGAACACGATTTGATCTCTATTTCCCTATCACCAGGCGAGAACTGGCTGAGAAGAGAGTCGCTGTCTCAATCGAAAAATTCATGGGAAGTGAGAAGATATTGGTTGTAGATGATATAAAGGAGCAAAGGGAAATTGCCTCTGAGATCCTAACCAAGTTGGGCTATTCCGTGACAACCGTAGCGAGCGGCGAGGAAGCTGTTGAGTACATGAAAGAAAACTCGGCAGATCTATTGATTTTGGACATGATCATGGATCCTGGGATTGATGGATTGGACACCTACAAGAAAATTATCCAAATTCACCCAGGGCAAAAAGCAATCATTGCCAGTGGTTTTTCTGAAACGGGTCGCGTAAGAGAGGCCCAAAGGCTTGGTGTAGGGAAATATATAAAAAAGCCGTATACTTTGGAGAAAATAGGAATAGCGGTTAGGGACGAATTAAAAAAATAGCCGAAGCTATAAA
>CAZQOH010000400.1:0-2777 GCA_964594355.1 uncultured Desulfobacterales bacterium | reverse complement strand
TGTTTAAAAAGAGCCTGGAAATTGAAAAAAAGCTGGCCAACAAAGAGGGCATGGCGTCCGATTACGGATATCTGGGCACTATTTACCAAATGCGCGACAGTCTGGAACAGGCCGAAAACATGTTTAAAAAACATCTGGAAATCAATCAGGAACTCGGCCGCAACCAGGGCATGGCAACGGCTTACGGCAAACTCGGCGAAATTTACTATACCCGCCGTGATTTGGATCAAGCCGAAGACATGTTTAAAAAGAACCTGGCAATGGAAGAAACGCTGGACAACAAACAGGCTATGGCGACCGCTTACGGCTACTTAGGAGATATCTACCGCATCCGTCAGGATCTGGATCAAGCCGAAGATCTGTATAAGGAGAGCCTAAAGCTTTTTATGGCTATTGGATCCGATCCTATGATACAAATAATGAAGGAAATGCTGACAAACTTAAAAAAGAGGAAAAAACAGGGCTTATAATTAAAAGCCGCCCGACTACCATTTGACCTACTTGCAGCGGACCTATGACATTCCCTGTAACCTGCAATCTGCAACCCGCAACTCGTAGCCCCGATAAACCGGAATTTTTGCTGCGCTCCAACCAGCATCCAGAAATTCCTTGAAAATTACTTCAATATTGTGTATGCATGGTTCTGATTTCATTCGGATAATTTATTCCTCATCAATATTGACTCTCATTTTCAACCGGGTCTCTCCGAGCTGCGAATTTATAGCCTCACGCTAGGTCGCAAAGAACGCCGATGTGAAAGTTATTCGTTACTCGTTATCCGTTATTCGTTTTTTCCTAATAACCATTAACCAATAACAAATAACTGGCTTCCGAGCAAAACTAGTGGACGGCGAAAAAATTATATGCACCTACTAAACCACAATGAAATGAAGTTGAGGAGTTGCTGCCATGGCACTTACCAAAGCACGAATGATTAAAGCAATCGGTAAAAGGAACGGATTTTCAAAGAAACAATCCACCGAAACAGTTGAAAGCCTTCTTGCAATCATGAAAAAGGCCCTGGCGTCCGGGGAGGATGTTCTGATCAGCAGATTCGGCAAATTTTGCGTAAAAGATAAAAAGCAGCGCAAAGGCCGTAATCCCTCCACCGGCGATCCCATGATGCTAAGGCCTCGGAGGGTTGTTACGTTCAAATGCTCTAATATTTTAAGGGATATGGTCAACGGCGAATAAAACAGAAACATCAACCTTTAAACAGCGTTCAGGATATCACGTCCCGGATGTCATTGACCGTACCATCAACTCTGGCAAATAGTATTTTGGAGGGCTTCAATGAAAAAAAAGATAATCCTTATCGCAATTTTTCTCAGCTTTATGATCTCCGGCTGTGTGACGTCTTTTAAAACGACTTTAAAACAATCTGGTATCAATAAGTTAGTAGGGCAAACCGTTTATAATCGGGTTAACTTCAGGTCAATCAAAAAAAATAAAATAAGGCATACAAACTTATATCACAAAGGGATTTTAATACCGGCGGGAAGTATATGTATCATTCAAGATATTTCAAAAAGCAGTATTACATTCGTTCTTGCTGGAGGAAAGTCTAAAGATAATGTCTATGAACTTACCGACTGGCTTATAGACCCAAATGAAGTAGATATTAGATTGTCATTTTATAAGTTTTTTGTAGAAGATAAAGATAACGTCGGTCTTAATAAAATCAGGCCGGAATATTATCATGGTGTGGTTTCAGGTAATGAACAAATTGGTATGAATAAAGAAGAAGTACTTATTTGTCTTGGATATCCTGCCTATATTGGACGCAAAAAGCATGCGAACGAGTATAGTAGAGACTTTATATTAGAGCAAAATGACTGGACCTATTTAAAAGGTAAATTTAACAAATATTTGTTAACGTTTAAAGATGGAAAATTGTTTAGAACTTATGATTGAAATATGAACACAGAATAGTCTCACGCAAAGGCGCTATTCAAAATCAACTAAAATTTTAAGAAAATTTTCTCCTATCTTTTCAATAAGTTTTTCCCTTTCTATCCTCGTTAAAAGAATTTTATCTTCTTTTTGTTTTGTTAGTAAAGGAGCCGAAGACATAAATTTTGCAATTTTTATAAATTTACTGGCTTTATCTTTGGCGGTAAAAATATACGCGCGGTTATTACTATCTAAAATCAGACTTTGTCTACCGCTCTTGGTTTTTACAATAATCGCCCAAACTTTAGCAGGACACATTATGACTTCTTCATAATCAATATCAAAATTTAGACATAATGCTTTTAGTACTTCACCGGAATCAATAAAAGGATTATATTCTGTTTTAGTTATATTCTTAATTATTTTCTGCATATCTCTCTTTTGTCTGACGATACAAGTTTTTGCGAACAATTGAACCAATCCAATCGGCCAAGATGAATCCTCAAGGTCAAAAGACCTTCTCTCAGCAATTGAATCTAAAATAATTTCAAGAAAGATATCCAGAACAGAATAGCTACTATTTTTATATGTATCCCGGAATCTGCTGATTAATCCTTCAATGGATTGTATTTTAAATTCAGCGATTATCATAAAGTTTCCTAAGAAGCATAGTTGGGGTTATTTTTTCACCATCTCGTTTTGCCATTATGCGAAAATGTGAAAACAACTTACCTCAATCAAATACCACAAAAAAATTCCTTACGCAAATTCTCGCCATTTTGTCCGCCACAGATGTAAACAAATTTACCCCGTGGAATCCCTGAAACTGTTACCTGCTTTATTATTTTGCTCTTTCGATAAAATATCCTTTTTTCTTTAGCGAC
>CAZQOH010000399.1:0-2779 GCA_964594355.1 uncultured Desulfobacterales bacterium | reverse complement strand
TATAAATTACTAATTTTAATAGATAAAATGGCTTTTGTTACGTATAGCTGCCTTCGATGTAGCAAATTTAAACGCCGAAAAATGCTTGATTTTGTTTCGAAATATGCTATAAGCTCATAGAATTTAACGGTAATCATTCAGGCAACCTTCACTTTTAGAGGTCATCGAAAATCGAAGATGGGGAAATGATATCAGGCATCCTGAAGCATACTAATGATATTCCTCGGGTCAAATGAAGAAACGGAACCGAGGAATAATAGCCGGAGTGCTTTTTCTGACTTGTAAATCCGTCATCACCATATATAGTGATCACCACGGCAAAAGAATGCAACGCATTCGCTAATTATTGTCTATAATCAAAATTGTAATTCTTTCGTAGCGAACCAATACGCATATATGGTACAAAGTTTCGCATTTTCATCTTGAACAAAATTATATCAAAAAACGTGGCTTATACGAATTTCATTAATTTTATTGAATGTTCGGGCAGAGATGCTATTTGAAAGGCAGGAGTTGTTACACGCTATGAAAAGCGCTGCATTCCTCTTTCCTGTGTTAATTCTTCATTCAGAAGCTGTAATTCTTTCGCAGCGAATCAATATCTAATGTTAGGGGTTATGGAAAGGTCCATTAGAGTGACGCGAAAAGACAAAGTTGCGGAGGCTCTGGAGGCGCACTTCAAACAATGGCAAGAAGTTGGAGAGCGCATGAGGGATATAGTTGCGCCCGTACTGAAGCAACAAGAGCAATTTCAGAAGTCGCTCCAGTCTATAATCGAGGCCAAGCAAGCCTTCCAAAAGGCCCTCGAGCCGATTCTTGCAGAGCATGAAAGATGGAAGAAGCTTACCTTTTGGGTGTTTGTGCTGAGATACAAGGGGAGCTAAACAAGGCGCTTGTGTATTATGAAAAAGCCGATAGAATGACAGAAAGGCCTGTGAAAGAAATTAATGAAGGCATAGAACGTATAAAGATAAGACTGAAAAATCAAAAGGAGATTAAAGGGAGGTAAAATGAAAAAATCACTGTTCTATATTATTAGTTGTTTGGGAATAATTATTTTCTTTGGTTGCTCAAAATACGGTGAAATTGAAGGACTGGTAATTAATAAACTATCAGAGAAGCCAATAATCGGGGCAACTGTAATCATAAAAGGAACAGCATTAAGTACAATAACAGATGAACATGGACATTTCGCCATAAAGGACATTGTTCCTGGTATGCAAAAAATCGTTGTTTCAAAAGATGGCTATCTTTCCGCTGGAGAATTAGAAATAACAACAGCAAAAGGTACCACAGTACAAGCGACCAAAATATATTTAATTCCAAAACCACCCGAACCAGGTTTATATAGTGTATCTGATACTCTTCTTCCCATTCATAATGTTTCTGAGAGTAAATGGGGCAAAGACAGCAAAGGCAATTTTTTCTTGAATGAATCGAAGGCTCCAAAAGTCAATATAATAGGGAAAGATATTAACATGATACTATACGAAGGAGATAACCCACCGAAAACGATCAATCTTTATGTGTTTCTCATGAAGTATTCTCCGGCTAGGACTGCTAAATTGGGTTCAGGTCTTTTCGCAATAAATATTCCTTATCCGGCGAGTTGGGAAATTCAAAAAAACATTTCAGAGGGCATTCAAATAGAAAAATTTGGCAAAGGGTTATCTCAAATTAAAGGACATCTTCAATCTAGTCGTTATTGTATTCGACTCCAACATGAACCTGGTGTTAAGGATTATTTTTATATTTTTGACGTAGAAGGTAAAGAAGTGGAAGAACGCGATATTCGAATAGAAGCGGAGAAACGCGCCCTGAACGAAAAGCTTGAGGCTGCACGGCTTGCGCACAAAAAACAGATAGAAGCAAAGCGGGTGGCGCGCGCTAAGAAGCAGGAAGCAGAGAAAGCAGAACGGGTGGCTCGTGCCAAGAGGCAGAAAGCAGAACGGGTGGCTCGTGCCAAGAGGCAGGAAGGGAAGCGAGCATTTAAGGAAGGCTATGAATTTTTCAAGAGAGGTCTTTATGTACAAGCAGTGGCTGAATACGAAAAGGCTTGGAAACTGGGTAATTTGAATGCGCTGAATGGATTAGCATGGCATTTCGCAGCATGCAAGGACTCAAAGCAGCACGACGGGAAGCGAGCTGTTGAACTAGCGTTGGAATTGACGAAGCTCAAAAGAGAAAAAAATGAATTAGATACGCTCGCTGCGGCCTATGCACGAAACGGGCAATTCGAAGAAGCTGTAAACACGCAAGTACGCGCACTTTCATTTGGAAGTATTCGGGGTGGCGAGGAGCGATTGAAGTTATATCGCCAGGGTCGTCCTTATCAGGACAAATAAGAGAGTATGGGTATGCACTTGAATCCAGCTCACAGCCGCTATCCCTTTGAATATAAATGCTTTTTGACATTTTATGTTTTTATCATGAAAATTTGCTAAATAAGCCGTTAATTCAGCATATTACAGTCAATTGACTGGAGCGAAGTGCATACCCACATAAGAGAGTATAAACAGAAGGTCCATACCAAAAAAAAGAATAGGGGCCAGGATTTATAACTGTTGAGGATTACTTTGAAGCTGAATCTGTGTTGCTTGAAGAATTTTTTTTAAATGGTATCGTATTAGTAAAAGCATTTATCTAAACGCTGCGGCTGAAGAGCGTCGTTACCATCAATGCTCGATTTACTGGTACATCGCAACCTAACCGCCACATCCCACAAGTAGTTTCGCTAACATAAAATTGACCCACTTACAGGACAAACGACAACCGAAAA
>CAZQOH010000398.1:0-2779 GCA_964594355.1 uncultured Desulfobacterales bacterium | reverse complement strand
TCTTTAATTTTAGCGCAGCGAGCCGTAGAACGCTTCAAATTGTACCCACGATGAGTTCGGAAGTTCAGACGCTGATCAATCGGAACATATTTATGACAACCGGTATATTGCTCTATTGTTGTGTAATTTATTCTGTTGCTAAAACATCGATTTTCTACCCCGGACAGGAGGGATCTAATATACATGGTCGGATTATTAAAGATCGGCCATCAGTGGACATTGTCAATGCTCCGTGGCTGTCGGTGCGGAACACTTCGTATCCCCGTTCTTTATATCTTTTTACAACCGATGAATGGGGAAATCTAAAACTGTTTTTCCATCCGGATGATATGATTACATGTTTTGGCTTAACCTTGTTAAGAAAGGGCACGGTGCTCGACGTCTTGCTGCCATGGTGAGGCGCTATAAGGACCGTGCTTTGCAATTCATCTCCTGCAATTGCAACGAGTTCTCTTTCCGCCCCGGTCATAATATCTCCTGGGAATAAAAATGATTTTGATCCAAACTCGGCTTTGACAACAAGAGAATTGTTATTGCGATTTCGCCACCTATCTTTCTTCTTTTTATAAATGAAATCATTCGGCGGGTAAAGAATTTTTAACTGCACACCATTTATATGATGCGTGCTTAATATATCCTTGAATTCGGGCAGATTAATTTTTTCCTTTTCAATGATTTCCATGAATTTATGGTAACCCAAAGTATCTGCTGATTCGTTATTAGTCCATATGTTTTTAACATTAAAATGTTCAGCAATATATAAAAGCCCATTTAAATGATCACTGTTTGGATGAGAAAGGATGAGGGTGTCAACAGTTTTGATCTTTCTGCGCCATAAAAAGGGTGCTATTATCCTTTCGCCTACATCAAATGTTGAATTATCTGAGAAACCTCCTCCATCTATAAGCAGAATAAATCCTCCCGGCAATTCCAGAAGACCGGCACTTCCCTGACCAACGTCAATAATCGTCACTCTAAGATCATCGTGCCAGAACCTGTTATACAACCAGTAGCAAGCATCTGCCCCACCGGCAAAAATGACCAACACAATAACAATAATTGGCAATTTCTTTTTGAAAATCAGCTTATTTCCGTATATCCGTTTGAATAGCGTGTAGAACTTTCCGAATAGCGCACTTTTCTCTCCTCTCAATTCTGCACCCTGCGCTTTGCCTTCTGTGCTTTGCCCCGTTAGGTTCAAAACGGCCCAACCCAAAATATAAAAGCAGCATATCTCAAAATAGGTGGGTGTCAACGTTTTCACCGCTGCAAAAGGTAGGTCTGAAAACAAGTCCACAATTTCAAGTATTTTAGCCAGTATAAAAGCGTTTGTCTTAAAGCATATTGAGGCTCCGAAAATGCTGATTGGATATAAAAATACGGAAATGAGTCCTAATGGGACTACAATAAACCCTATGAGGGGGACGATTATAAAGTTTGCCGCGAGCCCCACTGTGGAGACCTGATTGAAGTAAAGCATTATAAGGGGCAAATTGCCGATGATGGCAAAAAAAGAAACCAATAAAAGAGAAAACAGTTTATTTTTTATCGAAAAACGTCCCTTTCTTTTAATTGCATTGTTATTAGGTATTCTGGACATTCCATATATTATTGATAAAACAGCTATAAACGAAAGTTGAAAGGAAATCGAGAAAAGAGAAGGAGGATCAAAGATAAGGATCAGCATCGCTGCAACTGCAAGGGTGTTAATTGGATCATGTTCCCTTTTTATCCAGAATGTCATCAGAAAAACTGAAACCATAATGACAGCTCTTTGGGTGGAGGGCGACATGCCTGCAAGTAAGCCATATAAAAAGACTGGAATTAAAGATAACGCTGCCGCACCCTTCCTGGTCCATGCATTCCGCAGAAAAAGTTTAAAATGAGAAAGCATCCATGAAAAAAGAATAAATGAAACTGTTGCGACAATACCGATGTGAAGTCCTGAAATAGCAAGAAGATGCCCAACACCCGCCCGATTAAAGACCTTTCTTAAATCTCGCGAAATTCCGTTTCTATCTCCAACAATAAGGGCTTTTAACACCTCTTTCTCTTTTTCTTGACTTGTCTTTTCTATAAGATCAGAGATTTTGATACGGGCATCTTCTATAACAAATCGAATCCCTTTCCTATAATCTCTTTCCAGTACGGTGAGCTTACCCCCTTGAACATATGTTGTTCCCCAAATTCCCTTGAAAGACATATATCTTTTATAATCAAACCCTCCTGGATTTTTAAAATTCCTTATCAATTTTATTTTACCGGAAAAGATGATTCTGTCGCCAATGGAAAGTTTATTGCTATTTCCTGATACAGTCACACGGATCTTTCCTGTTACAGGAAAAGATGAGTCGTATTCCCCAAGGGTTTCGGCCCGCAATATGAACCTCAGTCGATTTTTATATTTTTTCGGGTCATCGTCGATTATACCGACAATCTTCCATGGATTCGAATTTGTAAAATTGATAATGTGATTTGAAGGGAAATTAGGGACAATCCAAGGTTGTATAGATAAATACCCCAATGCGGAAAAAAGAAGAATAGGCCAAATAAAAGCGATTTTTTTCTTTATAATGTCATAAAATAACAAGCATAAACACAGAATAATAACCGGATATGCCAATGTATCATGACGGGGAAACCAGGACCCGAATAATATCCCTGATATTATAGATAATAGAAGAGGAAAAACAGGACGTGAATACAAATTATTAGCGGTTATTTGTTTTATAGTGTTTGTCAAAATAACGTTCCGTTTCAAAGAATGTATGCAGCGTCT
>CAZQOH010000397.1:0-2787 GCA_964594355.1 uncultured Desulfobacterales bacterium | reverse complement strand
AATTTTTACGCTCCGCTTCGCCAAGAACGCTTAATCAAATGTACCCAAATTGATTAGCTCGGAAGCCCAGACGCTGCATACATTCTTTGAAACGTGACGTTATTTTGATAAACACTATAACTAATAACGGATAACACCTAATCGAGTTACTACTCAATTAAACTATCATATAATATCTATTTCTGCAAGAATATATTTAGAGGTGGGGGAAGGATCTGTTTCCGGGTACTATTTTTTTATTGAAGTGGGAAGATAGTTGCAAAGCGGCTCTTGGGCCAAATGATCGCCGGTTGCTTCATAGGCCCTGGCTCTGCAGCCGCCGCAAACCTTTCTAAACTCACATTTTCCGCACTTTCCTTTCAAATTGTCGTAATTGCGTAACGATAAAAAGATTTTTGAATTGCTCCAAATATCTGTGAAAGATGTTTTTGTAATATCACCGCAATCTAATTGGAGAAATCCGCATGGTTGAACAATACCTCTGTGTGAAACAAAACAAAAACCTGTACCCCCAAGACATCCTCGTGTAACTGCATCCAGTCCATGTGTTTTAAAAGTTACCGGCTTTCCTTCTTCTTTTGCTCTTTGTCTCAGAATGCGATAGTACTGAGGAGCACAAGTTGCTTTCAATTGTAAAGATGTTTTTTCCCTTTGGTCATAAAACCAATTCAGGATGGTTTCATACTCATCTGCATTGATTTCTTGGTCTATAATATATTTACCACGACCGGTTGGAACCAGAAGAAAAATGTGGTGAGCAACTGCACCGATTTTAATACCGAGTTCCTGGATTTTTGAAATCTGATCAAGATTAACTTTTGTAATAGTGGTATTTATTTGGAATTCTATTCCTGCTTCTTTTGCCAGTTCAATGCCTCGTAGCGATTCTGAAAAAGCATCCACAACCCCCCTGAAGCTGTCGTGGCTTTCATCTGTGGCGCCATCCAGACTGACACTTATCCTTTTAATACCTGAATCCGCCATTTGTTTGGCAAAAGCTTTTGTAATCAGTGTTCCATTAGTAGCCATAACCATTCTCAAACCTTTATCGGTGCCGTAGCTTGCGACATTGAAGATATCGGGTCGAAGCAGGGGTTCCCCGCCCGTAAGGATGACTATGGGATTTCCAACTTCTGCTATTTGATCAAGAAGACGCAAGGCGCCGGAGGTATCAATTTCTCTATCATATGGACCTTTTGTTGAGGACGCACGGCAGTGCACACAGGCAAGATTGCAGTTGCGTGTAATTTCCCACGCAACAAGACGAAGAGAGGATTCTTTTTTTTTATTCAATTAAGAACTCTTCCGCAGCTTCAATTGCAAAATAGGTTAATATCATGTCTGCGCCGGATCGTTTGATTGCGGTAAGGCTCTCCATCATTACCCTTTTACCGTCAAGCCATCCCATTTTGTCGGCGGCCTTTACCATGGCAAATTCACCACTTACATTATATGCAGCAATTGGAAGATCTATCTCTTCGCGAACACGACAGATAATATCAAGATAGGGTAGGGCGGGTTTGATCATGATGATATCTGCCCCTTCTTCTATATCCATAGTTACTTCACGAATCGCCTCCAATGCATTTGAAGGGTCCATCTGATATGTTCTGCGGTCACCAAATTTAGGGGCAGAGTCGGCTGCATGGCGAAATGGTCCGTAAAAAGCTGAACAATATTTGGCTGCATATGACATAATCGGAATATTAGAAAAACCGTTTTCATCCAAGGCATTACGAATTTCAGCAACACGACCGTCCATCATATCGGAAGGAGCTACCATGTCGGCGTTTGCTTTAGCATGAGATAAGGCTGTTTTAGCCAGAAGATCAAGGCTTGCATCATTGTCTATGATTTGACCTTCAACGATACCACAGTGGCCGTGATCCGTGTACTGACATAAACAGACGTCGGTAATGAGAATAAGCTCAGGTATTTTATCTTTTAGTGCTTTTGTTGCTTTTTGAACGATACCGTCCTTTGCATAAGCACTGGTTGCAAGCGGATCTTTTTTGTCGGGGATTCCAAAGAGCATAACGGCCGGTATTCCGAGTTCATAAGCCTTTTTTGCCGTTTTTACAAGATTGTCTATTGATAGTTGATAATGTCCGGGCATGGACGGGATCGGGTTTTTTATTCCCTTGCCGCCATTAGCAAAAAGGGGAAGAATCAAATCATCTACAGAAAGTTTTGTTTCACGGATCATACGGCGAAACGCATCATTTTGCCGCAAACGTCTTGGCCTGTAGTCTGGGAACAGCATTTTATTTCCTTTGCAAATAGTGGTTAAGCTCAAACAAACGAATTTATCATAGTTAATGCCTGAACGAAAACTCCCGTTCAGGCAAAAATCCGAATATCGAAACTCGAAACTCGAAACAATATCGAATATCAAATTTTTCAATGTTCAAAACAAAAGCCTCGGTATTCGGTTGTTTAGAGCATTTGAACATTCGAATTTAGAATTTGTTTCGGATTTCGTAATTCGGATTTCGAATTTCAAAATTCAAAAATTGAGGGTTTTCGTTCAGGCATTAGTTATAGTTATAATATTATATCAAGTAATTAAAAGGTTATATTTAATGAGATAGTTTAATAATCTCCAAGATAGCATTTTGTTTGAAAAACAATTTCTTCAAGCATCACTATAATTATCAAATAACTTATAACATAATAGTTCAGCCACAAAGATTATATTAATCATAGGATAAATTCTTCATGAGAAATGCGGGCTAAGAGATTTCTTCATCTGTAAGATAACATGCCGGATCAGCAGCCCATACATCA
>CAZQOH010000396.1:0-2791 GCA_964594355.1 uncultured Desulfobacterales bacterium | reverse complement strand
CAAACTTATCATCCTCCTAAACACTCCAAGCAAAAAAGAACCTTATATCTTCGTTAAAACTACATCACAGCAAAAAGACAAACCTTTAAGCCCTGGCTGTATAAAAAGTAGTAGTCTTTATTTTATCCCTGCTGGAATAGATTTTTTTAGTGAAAACACCTGGGTACAGTTATATGAAAGATATGTGATGATGCCAGATGATGTTGATAATAATAAAGATATGAAGGTTATAGGAAGTATTGACAGTAAAACTGTCGACGAAATAATAAATTGTCTTTTTGATACCCAGGATTATGATATCCCACCAACACAAAGAAAACTTTTAAGGCCTCAAATATTAGATTATGCATTAAAACTGAAAGAAAAATTTCAATCAGAAAAATAGAAAAACTCAACATCCCCCCCGTTTAGTTTCTATCCTGGAACCGATGACAACAGCATAAGTGCCTGTTTCCCCGTGAAGCCCTTACCCTTCATCAAGCATAGATCGTTTAATATAGCGGCTCTGAGCGGCCCGGTTTTTCTGAACCCCTTTAAAATAAGGGATAAATAGCCGCTTTCGTGATGGTTTGTCCATTTTTTTGCCATAAGCCAAAATAAGGGCCCTCTTTTTCTTGCCCTATGTTAATCCTTTCACCGGTGTTCGATCCGCCGGGGATGCTCTTTGTATCTCTTTACAGGCTAATATTTAAAAGCCTTGCCGGTTTCTGGATCAGTCAGCACCATTTTTTTAGGCGGATCTTCATCATCATCGTCGTAGAGAATTGCCTCCAAGTCTCGCAATATAAGCTCAAGCTCTTTTATTTTCTGCCGGGCCTTTGCGATATAGACCATTTCTTCTGGTAGTTTTTTTAATGCCATTTGACACCCCCCTTTCACTTTTTATTTAAGATCAAAATTGAAAATCAACCGATAGGCCCATAGATTAGCTTTTTTCTTAATCAATAAAATCCAAATCCATTTCCGGTTCATCCCGGTTAATAATAACCTTGCCAGGATTATTGATAACAACCTCATTAAACTGCAACCGCCTTTCAAGGTATTCACATGCCCCAAGCAGAGTATTAGCCCATATTTTGCCGGTGTTAATCTCTTGTCCCAAAATCCAGCTTGCAGTATTGCGGATATGCCGCAAGACGGTTTGGTCGTTTAAGGTTGTAGTTTCTATTGAGTCCATGATTTTAACCTTTTCGGATTTGCCCAGGGACGCCACACGGACGCCCCCGGCTGTTATAGTTATGTAATTTGAAATGCCTCTTTTAAGCCTGCAAGGGCATCCTTAAGATCCTTAATCCCTCGTTCAGCAAACATCAAGGTGACATCCTTCCAGTAATGACTATGAGGAGATCCGTCTAAAGTATAAATTCCTTCATGCAGAAATTCTAACTTATGTAAAGTATGCTCAATGAAACTCAATTCATCTTCAACTTCAAAAAGGTTAATGGTAATTTTTTTCTTTTCTGCCATGTTACACCTCCCTGGCCTTGCCATCGGCGATTTCTGTTACCTCCTGGCCGCTTCGTTTATCCTTTTCAAGTCTTATGAGACATTCCTCAAGTTCATCAATTAATTTCATGGCCCCAATTACCATGTAATTAACACCATCCGCACCATTAAACTTGCCCCGCCAATCGTCGTGGTTTGGAAGTTCCCCATTATTGAAGCCGTCAATACAAGACAGGTACATCCTTAAAGGGTCAATTCCCCAAATTATTACCTCATCCATGCTCTCAACTTCTTTCAGTTTCATGTTGCACCTCCCCGGCCTTCTGTATCCCATGATGTTCGTTATACTCTTCCAGCAACCTGTACAAATGCCTTTCCAATTCCTCAGTCTTGTTCATAATTTCGTACGCAAGGATAAAGGCTTCATTCGGCTCCCCATCACTTGCACTAATAAATTTATCGATAATCTCCGCAAGAGTTCTGATCCCCCCAAGGCCCCAAATTGAAAAAGATTCAAAGGCATCTGGATCACTTCCATTGATGTGAGACAGCATCATAATTCACCTCCCATAAAAACAAAGAGGGCATGGAAGTGATTAAGGCTCATAACAAACCTTTGCAGTCCTTACGGGTGCTGCCTTCCATGCCCAACTGGTTTTTGAGAATACAAATAAAAATAGCCATAACGGAGGCTCCCCGGTTATGAATTTTAATCACCTCCATAATATCACCTCCTCAATTTAAGTCAATGGGTTTTTCTGACCTCAGTTACTTGCTTATTAAAATCAACGGTTTGACATAAAGTGCTAATATCTGATAAGCCATAATTTAATCTAAATAACATTTAAAAAAGCATACCTACTTTCCCACAGATTATGAGCCCGAATAATAGCAATAAAAAATCTATGACTTCACTCAAAAAACTGACCGTAATCAGTATGTCTTTTGGTGTTGGCTTTGCAATTACAATAGCTTTAGTTTTAGGAGCATTCTTTTGGTATCAAAACAAGCCTAAACCACCAAAACCGTGGGATGAGAATGCAATTACTGCAACATATGATTCTGTAGATACGGAGGGAAAAAATAACACGATATTTTTTAGTTATACACTAGAGAACAATACAAATCTTGATTATAGTATTGATGGTCTGTCTAATATGGTACTATTGGCTAAGCTGAAAAAACAAGATAGCTTAAGTGGCAGGAGGAATGATGAATGGTTGAAACCAGACCCATCTATTTTTATTCCCTCAAAAGAACGTTTTCGGTTTCTTATTCATCTTGCCTATCCTGGAGTGAACCCATCCGATTGCACAAAAAGTAGTTGAGTGTTAAGAGAGGGTCA
>CAZQOH010000395.1:0-2801 GCA_964594355.1 uncultured Desulfobacterales bacterium | reverse complement strand
TCCGGCATCATGTTTTTCCTGAAAATTCAAAAACATGTTTCAAAACATGGAAAAGTCTGTCTGCTTTGCGGATTACAAGATAACGTTATGCAAATGTTTAGAATTACGAAATTGGAACGGCTGTTTAACATAACCCTGGATATGCTTGCAGCTGAAAATCTTCTGGAAGAAATCCGAAACAGATAATATTATAAGGATATTAACATGGTATTTGAGAATATTTGGGACCGTAAAAAACCCTCATTTGGATTTATTTCAACCAGGCTCTCCGGTTTAGACGGCGTTTCTCTTGAGGTCAAAAAGTGGGCCGAAGTACTTTCTGCCAAAAATTGCCAGACCTTTTATATGGCAGGAGAGGTCGATACCGATCCTGCAATTTCCCATGTTGCACCAAAAGCTCATTTTAAGCACAAAGAAATAATGGAGCTGCAGAACACTCTATTTGAGGAAAAGAAACGGACACCGGCCGTTACCCGCAAAATCTGGGAAATTAAAGAAGGACTAAAAGATGAAATTAATCAATTTTACAATCGGTTCGGTTTCGATATATTAATCGTACAAAACGCCCTGGCGATTCCTGTCAATATCCCTTTGGGTCTGGCTATCTCGGAATTTATCAGTGAAAATCGTATCCCCACCATAGCCCATCACCATGATTTTTTCTGGGAAAGGGAAAGATTTATCAGTGAAGCGTCCATAGACTATTTGAGAACCGCATTCCCACCTGTGCACCCTAGTATTCAACATGTTGTGATCAATTCTTTGGCCGGACAAGACCTTGCAAGATTTACCGGTGTCAATTGGACATTAGTACCGAATGTCCTCGACTTCAAATCGCTGCCTCGGGAAATCGATGATTACAATCAAGACTTTAAAAACGAAATAGGACTTGATGAAGATTCGCTTCTTGTGCTTCAACCGACAAGGGTTGTTTCCAGAAAGGGAATCGAAATTGCGGCTGAACTTGTCAAACGTCTGGATCACCCCAAAGCTACTCTTGTCATCAGCCACAAGGCCGGTGATGAAGGTCAAGACTATTTGATGCGCATTGAAGAGTTTGCCGCTTTTATCGATGTAGATGTTCTCTTTATTGCGGACAGAATTGGACCTAACAGAGGAAACGATGAAAATGGCAGGAAGATATACTCGCTGTGGGACGCTTACCTGAATACAGACCTTGTGGCCTATCCTTCTTTGTATGAAGGATACGGCAATGCGTTTGTGGAAGCGATCTATTTTAAGAAACCGATTGCTATCAACCGCTATTCCATTTTTACAGCTGATATAGAACCCAAAGGATTCGATGTCATCACATTCGACGGCTACATTACAAATGAAAAAGTGGATGAAATCAAGATGCTGCTTGATAATCCGGAACGGATGACCCGCATGGTCGAAAAGAATTATATGCTCGGCTGGCGTTACCTATCTTACGAAATGCTCGAAGAAAAACTAGAACAGCTTCTGATAAATATTTACGGCACCTAGCAGATCGATTCCTTATTAATGTTACAATATTGAGAACCTGTAACGGACATCATTTTACCCCACTTCTTCTTTGATTTTTACAAATTCATCAATATTTTCCAGAAAAATATCGGCCATTTCAGGATCAAAATGCTCTCCGCCTCCGCTTCTCTGATGAGCAAAGCGAACCCACCAGTCTTGACAAGTGCACGGCGAATTGTCCTACTAAAGCAGAGGCGATTTCAAATCGATCCCAATAGGAAACAACCATATTCTGTATGTTTCCTATGTTTTATAAGATTATTATAAAATTTACCCGGATAGCAATGAAATATTATGATTATTTATCTCTTGACTAAGAAAAAAAGTAGCTGTAATGTAGCTTTAATATAACTTCAAACATCGCCAATTGGTTGAGTGGTTAAGTGGTTGAGTAGTAAAAAAAATATTATTAAATCAATATGTTAATATTTGCAAACGATTGCTTGTACATTTATTTTGCAAAACTGCTATTATTCTTATCATTACAACTACTTAATTACTCAACTACTCGACGACTTAACAAGATATTTAATATGACTAGGAGGATACATGCTTTTAGAAGGTAAAAACGCAGTAGTTACCGGCGGTTCGCAAGGGATAGGAGCCGCTATTTCAATAGAACTTGCCCGTGAGGGTGCAAATGTCTGTCTCACTTTCCGTAAGCATGAGACCGAGGCTATGAAATATGCCGATGAAATACGTGAAATGGGGCGAAAAGCTATTGCCGTCAAATGTGATATCTCTTCTTTTATGGATGCTGAACGTGTCACAAAAGCAGCTTTAGATGAATTCGGCGGTCTCGATATCCTTGTTAATAACGCAGGGATGAATTGGGACGGTGTATCCTGGAAGATGACCGAAGAACAGTGGGATCGAGTAATTGAGGTCAACTTAAAAGGCTACTTCAATTTCACGCGTCAGGTCGCCCCTATATTTAAGGAACAAAAATCAGGAAAAATTATTAACATCACTTCCATAAACGGATTACGCGGAAAATTTGGGCAATCAAACTATTCTGCTTCCAAAGCCGGCATTATCGGATATACTAAGGCGATTGCAAAGGAGTTAGGAGCATTCAACGTTAATGTTAACGCAGTGGCTCCCGGACTTATCGAGACTTCAATGCTCAAAAAATCAGATGTCCGGGATAAAATTATTGAACTGGCAATGAACGAAATTGTCCTTAAACGCGTAGGTTTGCCGGAGGATTTAGCAAATGTTGTCGCATTCCTTGCATCTGAAAAAGCAAGACATATCACCGGTGAAGTAATAAAAGTAGACGGCGGACAGTA
>CAZQOH010000394.1:0-2807 GCA_964594355.1 uncultured Desulfobacterales bacterium | reverse complement strand
GTAATAGTTCACCCCTATATCCAAAGTGAAGGCGTGATTTGTTGATTTTTTTTACTTTAGGACTCAGATTATAGCAGAGAAGGAGCAGCATTGCCAGATCTATGGGCAGTGATAGAATCAACAAGAAAGTCAAGAGCGTTACGTTTTTGCAACCAACATGTTCGTGTAACAGTTAACAATCGAGATGTTAAAACGGCGCCATTATCACTTCTATTACCAAAGCATATTTTTCGCCATTGAACTGCCGGTCTTATGCCCCTTTCAGCCATATTATTGGTTGGTTCAACACCTTCATATAAGATAAAAGTAAAAAGGTGATCAAAGCGTTTCAACAACTTACCAGCCAAATTTTTGACGCACTTCTCCTCTGAATGCATATACTCTTTTAAATACCGTTTGATTGCATTCCTTATTGATTTTGTTTTTTTAATGAGTTCAGCGCGAGATATCTCTCCCCTCTTAAATTGATACCATATAGCCATTAACTTTTTTCTGAGTTTCTCCATTGTTTGGCCAAATAATATAGCGTCCTCAGACTGTGTAGCCTGACCAATCTTTAAGATTCCGAGGAAGTCTCTTTTAAGATGAGCCCAGCAAATTTGGAAAAGACCTTTATGATATTTGGTGTATGCGCCCCATCGATCAACACACAGAATACCCTTGTAGACCATACCAAGGACATCTACTAAGACCTTTGAGCTTCGAGTTTTGGCCACCTGGAAATAAATAAACGTGGAAGCAACAAATATCCACAACCATCGATCCCTCCAACCTGTTTCGTCGGAATTTAAAACTGACTCTTTCGGGAGGGCATCTTTTAATTCTTTATCAACCGGCTCCAATGCACCGGAAGTATCCTCCAACATATTTTGGACTGATCCAAGGGCAATATTTATATTCAATAGTGTCTCACAAAATTCGCGAGTTCCGCGACGAGAAACATGAAGAACTACTGCCAAATAGGCTATTATTGAGGCTAACCTTGGCCCGAAGTTCGATTTAAGCACTACTGCAGGCAAAGATGCTGATGTCTGACAACCACATTCACATAAAGTGGTATGCGCTTGATGTTCCGTAATGATAGGATTGATAGGTTCTATCTCGGCAATCTGCCATCTAAAAGATTCTCCAACCTCATTAGCACTTTCATCTTGAGGTAAGGCTTTGCCACAATTATTACATTCTTCGGGATAGTAATGAACGAGATTATCAACTTCTTCAACAGGGATCAGTTCCCGCATGCTTCCCTTATGTCCGGGTTGGCCGCCTGGTTTCCGTTTCTTCTTATTGTCGGTATTTGCCTGTTGATTCTTATCTTTGGGATTATCAGATGATGGAGGTTTGGAAGAATTTGTTGAATTCTTTTCCAGTTGAGCAATTTTTCGTTTTAACTTTTCATTCGCAGCATCATATTCAAGAAGCTTGGCCACGGTGGGCTCTTTGCCGGAGTCATATAACTTCTCGGCTGCCTGTTTATCCATGCTGCAATAACTCCCGGAAATCCATCGATAGAGGATACCCCCATACCGCTTTAATAGATCGATTAACTTTATTGGTTTGATCATTCTTACCTCGTCCTGTGGTATCTCCGAGATAAATCCAATTTGCAGCCTTATAACAGGTTCCTTTGAAACGCTCGGTATCGACAAAAGTCTCAAGAAAATATAGGGGGTGATTATAAATCCTCTCCCAGTCTGCCGGAACAACTTTGGCTATCCTACCCAATAAGTGGGATGCCAAATACCGAACTCGCACAAAACGTAATATCAGAAAGCGACTATTGTAAGCAATAAGGTGAAGATTCTTCTTTCGGATATCGGCTGACCAGCCGATAAATTTATCCCTACATCCAATATGACGCGGAGCTGAAGACCATGAAAAACACGCGACAGGTCTTCCTTCATTAAATACAATATATTTCAGATGTTCCCCGACAGGGTGAACATAACTCAAATAATGGTATTGAGAAATAAGACTGTTAAATAGTTTCTCAAAATCAGTATGTCGAACTTGTCGTATTTCAAGCGGCTTAACCTTCGATAATGGAGCACATACAGGAGATAGATCAATATTGATTTTTGGTGGCTTACTGCGATTGACAAGAGGGTTGTTAGGTTTAAATTTCCTGGGCGGCAGTTTGATATATCCGGCTCTGTGAAGCTGCAGCAAGAACCCTCTACAAACCATATCCCGTAAAACTCCATTGGGTTGAACCCAGTTCCATGCTTTGCAAAGTTTCTTAGATAATGCACGCCGGCTATCATTAGGATTCTTAGTGATCAACTTGTTGATGAATTTAATGTCATCAGTAGTTGCAGCTCTACCTTGATATTTGATTTCCAAATTCATATGCTAAAAAATAGCACATAAATATTTGGAATGCAAGTTATATTTTAAAAAAAATTGACTTTTTTTGAAAAAGGGACTGAACTATTACAATATTTTTTGATCGAGCCGAAGGCGAATACCTTATTCTGAATTCTGGATTCTGACTCCTGGATTCCTTTTCGGACGGATTCCGGCAAAGCCTGTTAGCTCTGACCCCCGCAAGGCGGGATCTTCGACGGTCCCTGAGGACCAGGTTTTTAAGATAGAATAAAAATTAAGATTCATGGTCAATGCTGAATCTAAATTATTTACTCAACTTGGACCTCTTCTCAATTCAATAATTATTGTTTCTTCACTTCTGCATACTCTTTTCAAGGGGTTTTATCATGGAGAAGCCATTAAAATTATGCCTACCATGCTCCTGATAGGATGCTCGTGGTCCTGTTGGGAGCTCTAAAGTTTTTCTTTACAATGCCGGA
>CAZQOH010000393.1:0-2813 GCA_964594355.1 uncultured Desulfobacterales bacterium | reverse complement strand
CTTAACCATTTATAATAATTACGTATTTAAAATGTTCAATGGTAAACTTGGGTTATGCGTTTCAAGACCCATTGTTGATGAATATGTAAATGTACTCAGACGTCTTGGATTACAGAATGAGATAGAGTTAGACGAGCTATTGAGACTTTTTGCACATGGCTTTCATATTCTATTCGCCAACAAAACTCCAATGTTGAATGTAGTTGAAAAAGATCCCGATGATAATAAATTCATTGAATGTGCCGTAGCATTGAGAGCAGACTTCATCATTTCGGGGGATAAAGCTCTAAAAGAGATACGGGATTATATGGGCATCAAAATCCAGAGCCCGAAACAATTTCTTGATCATTATTCAACTCTTCAGCGCTAACAATCGAATGAAGTTGACGGAAAAAACAAATTTTCTGAAATTAAAGATGGGTCCGTAGTCTAAAGAGTTCCTTTTAACCAAGATAGGGAAGTAGTTTTAGGTACAAGAGTAAAAATGATGAAACGATCCAGGCCAACACACATACGTATCATTGCCATTAGTATTGGAATTGCAACCGTTATTGTCCCGCTACTGGTATATGCAGGCAGTAAGGCACCGATAAATGTCACGGTTCTGTTTTTCAACGATACACATGGCTACCTTATGCCGTTTAAGGTCAAAACAAATGGGAATAAAGAAGAAGTGGGTGGTATCGCCCGGCTGGCAACACTGATCAAAAAAATCCGGGCAGAGAACAATCAAAAGAACATCCGGACTATTGTTCTAATCGCTGGTGATATTCTGCAGGGTACACCCATGTCCACAGTCTTTAAGGGTCGGCCTGATATAGAATGCTTCAATGTAATGAAAGTAGACGCTATTACCATGGGTAACCATGAATTAGACTTTGGTTTGAATAACTTTTTAGATCTTAAAAAGATAGCGTCCTTTCCTTTTTTAAGCTCAAATATCATCTACAAAGAAACAGGCAAACTTATCTGTGAACCTTCAGCCTCCTTTAAACTCACGGCAAACATCTATCTATCCGTTATCGGTATCACAACAAAAAAGCTGTTGATCACTACCAAATCAAAAAACATAAAGAATATAGATGTACTTGACCCAGTGCAAGCTGTAAAAAATTCCTTTGATCGTTTAAAGGATATGGGACCTCTACTCCTGTTGTCACATAGCAAACATAAGACCGACCGGTCCATAGCCATGGCTGTTCCTGAACTATCGGCCATCATTGGTGGGCATGACCAGATCCTGCTATCGCCCTACCGTAAAGTTGGAAAGGTACCGATATTCCAAGCCTTTGAGAAATGCAGGTACTTAGGTCGTATTGACTTGAAAATCGATCCGGTATCCAAAAACGCCAGACTTGTCAAAAGTGTCTACATTCCGGTGACGGTAGATATCGAAGCTGACAGCAAAATCGAGCAGATCGTAAAACGCCATCATGCCCAGCAGGATAGAAAGTTCAAGGAAATTATTGGTGAATCCCGAACCTTTTTTGATGGTGAGCGTGAGAAAATTCGATATGAGGTACGATCGATTTCGAATAATATGCAGATTGACCCTGAAAAAATATACCGGGTAGCTATTACGGATTTTCTGGCTTCAGGTGGTGACGAATATAAGCTCTTTGACGGCAAGCCGAGTGAAAGTACCCAGTTACCGCTTCGTGAACTTATTGTAGATACAATCCGCGCCAGAGATTATGTTGCGGGTAGTGTCGAAGGAAGGATCGTTCGAGTTGAGGAAGAGAATAAGGGGAATTGAAGGAGGGAATTATGAGTGCACAAAATTGGAATCCCGGAAAAATAATGGAACTTTCCGGTTATTATTGGAAAACATGCACACTACATGCTGCTGTGAAACTGGACATATTTACAGTGCTTGGTGACCGCGCTCTAACCAGTGAACTGATAGCAGAGAATATTGATGCCAACGCTGAGGGTACAACGCGTCTTCTCAATGCCCTGGTCGCTATGGATTTTTTACATAAAAAAGATGGCACCTTTTTTAATTCAGATATCAGTAAAAAATTTCTTTCCAAAGATTCTGAATCTTATTTGGGCTTCATGATTTTACATCATCACCATTTGGTCGACTCCTGGTCTAAATTGGATGAAGGGGTTCGCACAGGCAAACCGGTGCGGTCCCGAGCTTCCTTTGCCGATGACACCAAACGCGAGGCTTTTCTAATGGGAATGTACAATAGCGCCATGCTCCTCGCCCCTCGTTTAGTTCATGAGTTCGATCTGGAAAACTACTGTAACCTGCTCGATATGGGGGGTGGCCCCGGCACTTACGCTATTCATTTCTGTTTAAAGAATCCAAATTTAAAGGCCACAGTTTACGACCTGTCCACCACACGGCCGTTCGCTGAAAAAACAATTGCTAAATTCGGATTAAGTGACAGAATTTCATTTAAAGACGGCGATTATGTAGAAGAGCAAATCGAAGGCCGATACGATGTCGTCTGGATGTCGCATATTTTACACGGTGAAGGACCGAAAACCTGCCTCAAGATGTTTCAAAAAGCTATAGCAGTGTTAGAACCCGGCGGTATAATAATGATTCACGATTTTATTTTGGACAACACAAAAGACAGTCCTTTGTTTCCTGCGCTATTTTCGATGAACATGCTTTTAGGTACTCATGAAGGGAGGTCTTACTCGGAACAGGAAATTATAGAAATGCTAAAAAGCGCTGGAGTATCGGATATCCAACGATCTCCGTTCCGTGGCCCGACCGATTCGGGGGTAATAATTGGGAAAAAATAGTATAAGCAGAATTTGGTTTTCTAACGAGCTAACACCCTCAGGAGTTAATA
>CAZQOH010000392.1:0-2813 GCA_964594355.1 uncultured Desulfobacterales bacterium | reverse complement strand
ACCCAGATGGTTTTCTATTTTTAGTTATTCTTTTGTGCAAAATTCAGGTAATAAACTATAATTCCCAAGCCGTAACATGGCATTAATATCTCTGAATAAATAGAATGTTTGCTCCCTTCTCTAAGTAAATAATAATTCATATGGGACGTAATTTACTAAGTACACTTATTCTGCTGATATTAGTATAAATATCATACTGCAAATCATACAAGAAGTAAGTTGCTATCCATAAATATTTGCAACCCGCCGTTTTCTATGTTAAGAATATCTGCAAAGTTGTCGTCAGAAAATTTTAGTTTCTTAGTTCTGAAATTTGTTCTTTTTATGACAAAATAATTTGAGACAAAATTATTGAAAATTAGCTATCGTCTTACAACTACAACCAATTAATTACACAATTGCTCAACAAATTAGAGAGAGCTGAATTTGTGACATTTGAACATTAGAATTTCGGATTTGTTTCGGATTTAGGGTTTCGATATTCTGATTTCCGGTTTAACCGGGTTAGATCTTAACTTGCAATAAACTCTTTGAAGAATGGGGGCTTTTACTATATAAAACAAGGTGTTATATAGGAGTGCCTCCAATACCAAAGTTTTTACCGGATAGAAAAGCATAAGTGTAATTAGTAAACAACGTAGTACGTCAGGTTCGAAAGGATGCAAGGGACAGAGAAGCCATCATTGCTTCGTTAAAAGAGCATCTCAAAAAAGGCCCCAAAAACCTGGTCGGCAATAAGGGCTATCGTAAGTACCTAAAGATCGACAAAATCGGTGTCAAAGCTTGAATTGTGAATTAAAGCTTGACAATTAAGCCGGTATCAATTAGCAAAATCAATATGGGCAGAGCATGGCGAATTGAATATAAAGGCGCATTATATCATTTAATGTCCCGAGGAAATGACGGACAAGATATTTATTTAAATGACGCTGATCGAAATTTGTTTTTAGAGACGATCTCAGAGATGTCAGAGCGTTTTAAAATGGATATCTTTGCCTTTGTTTTAATGTCCAATCATTATCATCTCTTGGTAAGAACCAATCATGCAAATTTAAAAAAGGCAATGCAATGGTTTGGGACTACATATACCAGAAGATTCAATAACCGAAATTCAAAAAGTGGTCATTTGTTCCAGGGGCGGTATAAAAGCATCCTAGTTCAAAATGATGCATATATCACACAGTTGTCCTGTTATATTCATCGAAATCCATTAAGGGCTGGAATTGTAAACCGTTTGATAGACTATAAATGGAGCAGTTATCCAATCTATGCCTATGCCAAGAAAGGCCCGGATTGGTTATCCACTCAAGTGATTTGGTCATATTTTAAAGGTTCTAATAAGCATAAGCAATATCGGGAAAAGGTTCAAAAATATGCAGAGGAAGAGAAGAGACTTCTGGAGGATTTTCACCATGGCATGATTTTAGGTGCTAAAAAATTTGTAAATAGAATTAGAAAGCAGTTTTTGCCTGATATCCCCCATAATGATTTGCCTCAACAAAAGCAATTGGCAAAAGATATCAAATTAGATGATTTGTTAAAAAAAATTGCTAAAATCGTTCAACTCGATATTGATAAATGCGTTCAGGCAAAACGATTGCATGGTACAGATAAGCATAAACGTGATTTAATCGTTTATTTTCTTTGGAATAAAGGATTAGTGACCAATGAAAAGATAGGGCAGCTTTTTAATGTGAGTTGCTCTGCTATCAGTCATAGTGTGAAGATATTTAAAGAAAAGATAAATAATGATAAAAAAGTGAAAAACGAATTTGAAAAATTTAATTCACAATTCAAGCTTTGACACCGATTACATTCATGAATAGTGTAATTATGTAAATTATAAAGGGTGCTGTTATGATTAAACGTATGTTTTTCTGGTTAACTATAGTAACATTTTCGCTTGTGTTTTTAACTACAAATATCACTCTATCTGCTCAAGATCAACGCACTGCTCTTGTCATCGGAAACGGAGCTTACAAATCTTCTCCTCTGAGAAATCCTGTAAATGATGCAACGGATATCGCTAATGCACTCAGAAATCTTGGATTTTCTGTTATTCTCAAAACCAATGCTAATCAAAGGACTATGGAGGATTCAATTCGTGATTTCGGGAAAAAACTTCGATCAGGAGGAGTTGGTCTGTTTTATTTTGCTGGACATGGTATGCAGGTTAAAGGCAATAATTATCTGCTTCCTGTTGGTACTGTTATCGAAACAGAATCGGATGTTAAATATGAGGCGGTTGATGCCGGTCGCGTGCTTGGCAAAATGGAAGATGCAGGGAATGACCTGAACATTGTAATTCTTGATGCTTGCAGGAATAATCCTTTTGCACGAGCTTTCAGATCGAGTGGAAAAGGGCTGGCTCGCATGGATGCCCCTAAGGGTTCGTTAATAACCTATGCAACGGCCCCAGGTTCAGTTGCAGCCGATGGTGAGGGCCGAAACGGTATTTATACTAAATACTTGTTGAAATATATGTCAAGCCCAAATTTAAAAGTAGAAGAGGTTTTAAAACAAGTAAGAGTAAATGTTATTAATGAAACTAATGAGAAACAAATTCCATGGGAATCTTCATCATTGACAGGAGAATTTTATTTTTCTTCCAAAAGAGGTATTGTTGTTGCACAGAATCCTAAAATAAAGCCACAGTATAGTTCGAAATTAGAAAAGGAAAGAGAAAAGCTGGAGCGTGAGCGTCATGAACTGGAAAAGCTAAAAATAGAAATAGAAAAGAAAAAACTAAAAGAAGAACGCTGTCAACGGTCGTTTAAAAATGAGCCATTTTTGGTCGTGAGAATTGAGCCACA
>CAZQOH010000391.1:0-2834 GCA_964594355.1 uncultured Desulfobacterales bacterium | reverse complement strand
TTCGCACCGCATTGATTGAGGAAGGTATGCTGGATGACAGGGAAACAGAAAAAAAACTGGAATTGAAAGAACCTTTTAAGGAAACAGATTTTTACAAAAATGCGCTCATCTACATCAACGAAAGAGTGAAGAATAATTACGAGTATGTCAGGTCATTTGCTGATCTTGGCGTTAAAAAACGTAATTATGTGCATGTTATTAAAAGCGGTCGTGGCATTGCAGGAGCCTTACTTACAGGTAATGGTAATGTCGGGACTGTTGCTGAATCAGGCAGAAAAGATGTTAAAGTGAAAGATATTTCCAGGCATATCGTGAGCAATGCTATTTCGAAAAACCGCTTTTTCACCTTCCGGTCTATCAATAAGTATTTCCCTCATATCAAGTCAGTCAGGGAATTTATGGAAGCGGAAGAATATCTGGGCAGTCTCGAAATTACCTTTCAGGGAGATTTGGCAGAAACTTATGACTTGTCAAATAAAGCACAGCTTGACGCATTGGGAGGTGTGCTGCATCAGATAGAAACTGAAGTGCGCAAAAATATCACAGAATATAAGGGCACAGAGAACTTTAAGCCGAATAATGTTTCATCCACCTTTCATAATAAGCTGTTAAAGCTGCTTGAAGACAGTGAAAGGGCCAATGGTGACGAACAGTTTGTTTCTGATAAGGACTGGTATGTTTTTAATGCGAACTATGGCACAAGCGAGGAAAAGGCATTTGTCAGAATGTTGGATCGTCAAATGGATACATTAAGAAAAAACTATGACGGTATTTATCTTATACGTAATGAAAGACATTTCAAGATTTACAGCTTTTCGGACGGTCAAGCGTTTGAGCCTGATTTTGTTCTGTTCCTTCAGGAGAAAAATGGAAACATGTTTACCTATCAGATATTTATTGAACCGAAAGGAAAATATCTGAAAGAACATGACAGGTGGAAACAGAGTTTTCTAAAGGAAATAACCGAAAAATTCGATGGGAAAACTTTAGAATTTAAGACTCAACGAAAGACTCATAAATATAGACTTATAGGCGTGCCTTTTTACAACAATGAAGACGAAAATAAATTTAAACAAAGTTTGTTTGAAGTAGTAGAGAACTAAAACCACCCAAAAAGCCTGAAAGACCAAACTCTGAACTGCGTAAATGAATGTGTGCACGTGATGCAATGTCCCAGGGGCCTGCCCGCCAAGTCGGGACAGGCTGGGCGGGCATCCAACCTCGCTCGTCGCGGCATCGTATCCCTCCACCAATTGCCCGATTTAAAGAACACAACATAGTCAACTCAGTTAATTATGTCCCCTATTTTCCTATATTTATTTTAAATGTGATCTTAACACCTTATTTTTATACATATGTCAAAAATTTTCTTCAGATTTAAATTCCCCACAAAATTAATATATTGCGATCATTTATTCCTTAGGAACCTCACCTTGAGAGTGCTTTGGTGAAAAAGCTGTAAAATATATACCTTCCCTTTTAACGGTATCATACTTTTTATATAAGTCATAAGCTGGTGATGTTCTGTCTATAAGTTCTAGAATCCCACCTGCACCAGCTGCCTGTCCACCTGCGAATCTAATGATACGAATTACGATTGAAGGGTGTAGTTTACCAAGTCCTATTTTTGTTTTTTCCAAATCTTCTTCATTTAATCTTTTATTCCGATCTAAACTTTCGTTCAAATGCCCACAATATTGTCTTTTTTCAAAGAGTTTGTGATTAAAATTAATTATTAAGTCTGCCATAGAAAGCAGCCCGTATTGTTCTTCTGGTTGTCCTGGCTCCTCTACAGCAATAAAAAAGCTTGTAATATTTTCTGCTGATAACGTTTCAATTATACCAGGAACAAATATGTCTTCGTTAGCACATAGGGGGAATCTAGAGGAAAGTTGATCAAGACTGTTAAATAAAAGAGATACCTTAGCTTTGTTTCCATTATCACTGCTATGCTGCTTCATTCGATGAATGCTTAAAAACATTCTATGGAAAAATTCTTCAGGAGTTATATAGCTTGGTGGATAGTATATAATTTCTAATTTATCTTGCCTTTCTAAATCGACCAATTCACAATCTACACTTGGAAATTCTTGCTTTAGAATTTTGCTCATCACTTTTCTTGCCATTCCTTCATCATCACGAAGTGAAATCACTAGACCCTTTTCATTTTCATACTTAATAATTCTTGATAGCAGTTGAAGATATCCCAAATGACTTTTGTGTCCCCCCCGGCAACCAATAAATCCAGTGCATCTTCCGCCCGAAAAACCTCCAGTTAATGAAAGTTTCATAATAATTGATTTATATTTTTCGGTATTCTCATCGCCAATATTCTCTTTTAAAGCATAGATAAAGTCTTCTTCGGTTTTTTCATCTATTACATTATTCCGCATTTTATTTATATTTTCAAGTACTTCCTGATCATCTATTCGCTCTCTAAGATCAAATAATGTTGCATCATCGATCTTGTATTTGTAAATACCCCCATGCAATATTGCATTTAGGTTCGGCAGATGAGTTTTTACCGATTCCGGATGAGTTCTTGGTGTTCTTCTTTTATAAGATGATAAATAGTAATGTATTGATGGAAAAATAAAAATGCCGCCTTCTTTTCGATATGTAAATGGTGTCAAAGCTTGAATTGTGAATTATAGCAGTATCTTATTCACTATTCAACGGGCTATTGCCCGAATCCTTTTTAGCGGTCATTAAAGCGCTTTTTTGCAAATAAATCTTGGCGAAGCGGAAGATCAGTGCTTTCAACTGTTTGAGCCCGAAAGGCGAGTTTTGAAAGCACCTGGAGCAAGCCTTAGATTTATCAAAAAACGCTTTAG
>CAZQOH010000390.1:0-2840 GCA_964594355.1 uncultured Desulfobacterales bacterium | reverse complement strand
TGCAGATCAGGTATAAACAGAAAATTGATAATGATAAGCGGACGAATTTAAATAGGTTATTAGATAGGATAGGTTTCTAAGTGATGGCAAATCAAATCATTATTGAGCCTCAAAAGGGCTGGCAGCTCATTGACTGGAAGGAGTTAATAGAATACAAGGACTTATTTTATTTCTTTGTTTTGCGTGATATTAAAGCTCTTTATAAACAAACTATCCTTGGTTTTTCCTGGGCAATCATTCGGCCTGTGTTCAGCATGATTGTTTTTTCGGTTGTGTTTGGCAGGCTTGCAAAGATCCCCAGTGATGGCATTCCTTACCCGATTTTTACTTATGCGGCCCTGGTTCCGTGGACCTATTTTTCAACGGCTATGAGCTCTTCTACACAGAGTCTAATCTCAGGATCTGGAATGTTCACGAAAGTCTATTTCCCTCGACTGATTATTCCACTGACACCGGTATTATCCAAGTTGGTTGACTTTGGTATTGCTTTTGTCATTCTGTTTGGGCTCATGGCGTGGTATGGAATCGCACCTACAATCAATATCTTATGGATACCATACTTAATTTTATTAATGATCCTTACTTCAGCCGGTATTGGCATGTGGCTATCCGCTCTTGCTATTCAGTACCGCGATATACCCCATGGGATTCAATTTCTATCACAATTGCTAATGTACGCCGCACCGGTAGTCTGGCCGGTATCTCTGATTGCAGATAAATTTGGGTCTACTGCAAAATTAGTGTATGGGATTTATCCCATGGCAGGAGTAATTGAAGGTTTTCGTTCCGCTTTGCTTAGTCATAATCCAATGCCATGGGACATGATCGGCATGGGCACTTTGACGGCGGTAATCCTTTTCATCACGGGTGCGTTCTATTTTAAACGGAAGGAACGTATCTTCGCCGATGTCGCATAGATTTCACCGCAGAGTTCGCTGAGAACGCGGAGAACAATAAGAAAAATAAAAAAGTTAACCGCAGGGATCGGAGAGATCTCAGAGTTCATTAATAAGGAAACACATGAAAATAAATAAATTTCTCTGCGCACTCTGCGATCTCTGCGGTAAATAATCGAAAAATGAAAACAAAGAAAGAATTGAATAAAATAACAGAAGCGATTATTGGCGCGGCTATAAATGTCCATCGAACATTAGGGCCGGGTTTACTGGAATCCGCTTATGAAGCGTGTTTAGCATTTGATCTATTTGATTCAGGATTTTCTATTGAGCACCAGAAATCATTATCTGTAATCTACAAAGATGTAAAACTGGATTGTGGATATCGCCTTGATTTGCTCGTAGAAAAGGAAGTTATTGTAGAATTAAAATCGGTTGAAAAGATTTTGCCGATTCATAAAGCACAGTTGATGTCTTACCTGAAATTGTCAGGGTGTAAGGTAGGATTATTGATCAATTTTAATGTGGAAATATTAAAAGACGGAATTGTCCGTATCGTAAACAACTTTCCTGATTGAGATCCCTAATATTTTAAAAGCTACAAAAAAAGCTCTGCGCACTCCGCGCTCTCAGCGGTAAAACCCCATGTCTGACATTGCCATCAAAGCCGAAAACCTATCCAAACGCTACCGCATCGGCTTGAAGGAAGAACTCCACGACACCTTCATCGGCGCCCTTACTTCATGGGTCAAATACCCGCTTTCAAGTTTCAGACGCTTACAGAAACTCAGCAAGTTTAGTGATGATGGAGGCTCTGAAGACATATTCTGGGCTTTGAAAGATGTTTCTATGGAGGTAAGGTCCGGTGAGGTCTTGGGTATTATTGGAAAGAACGGAGCGGGAAAGAGCACACTGCTTAAGATTCTCAGTCGTATCACTGCACCAACGGGCGGTCGTGTCCGCGTGAATGGGCGCGTTACGAGTTTATTGGAAGTAGGCACCGGCTTCCACCCGGAGCTGACCGGTAGGGAAAATGTTTTTCTAAATGCCGCAATCCTGGGAATGTCGAAAGAGGAGATTTCCCGAAAGTTTGATAAGATCGTGGACTTTTCGGGGGTAGAGAAATTCATCGACACACCAGTGAAGCGTTATTCCAGCGGGATGGGGGTGCGTTTGGCCTTTGCCATTGCGGCACATTTAGACCCGGATATTTTAATAATTGACGAAGTACTGGCTGTAGGTGATGTAGAGTTTCAGAAAAAGTGTCTTGGTAAAATGGGCGAGGTAACCGCAGAAGGACGGACTGTGCTGTTTGTGAGTCATAATATGGCAGCTATTGAGAGTTTCTGTAAACGTGTGCTGCTATTAGATAAGGGGAGTATTCTTTTGGATGGTGATGCACAAGCAGTAATCGATAAATACCTTAATATGGGAGTCGCGCAAGGTGGTGAAAAAATCTGGGCCGATATGCATCGCGCACCGGGGGATGAAGAGGCACGGTTGCGGTCTGTCCGCGTTCTCGACAGGAACGGCGAGGTCTCCACATTTTTTGACGTCCGTGACCCTGTCTTTCTGGAGATGGAATACTGGGTTCTGCGTGATGTTGACTGGCTGGATGTATCGTTTTATTGTTTTAATTCAAAGGGGAACCTCATTTTTGTCACACTCGATGATACAACGGACGATCTTTCAGGGGGCAGGAAACGCAAGGCGGGTTTTTACCGGTCCCGATGTCATATCCCCCCTGATTTTCTGAACAATGGACAAGTTTACGTGCAGGCTGCTCTTACAGATGAAAGGAAGGTGCATACTATACAACGAGATGTTGTTATGTTCAACGTCGGGGACGCGATGGATCCTGAGGGCGCGCGTGGAAATTACGGGCAAGAGTGGGAGCCTACGGCAGTTGTTCGTCCCAGATTGAAATGGAATATGGAGCGTTTT
>CAZQOH010000389.1:0-2846 GCA_964594355.1 uncultured Desulfobacterales bacterium | reverse complement strand
CATCAGACCCGATAGCCACAGACACCTGTTTTATTGTCAGCCATCCGAATTAAATTGGCGCGATTTGCTAAAGCAAGTAAGTTACACCTCGATCTATGGCCAAATGATGTATAGATGAAATACAGTGGCACTGGCAAGAAACCAGAAAGCAAATGGAAAAAACAAACCTTGGCCTACAGCATCGGAAAAAAACCTGTCTACTCGTCTCAAAATAAAATCGTAAAAAAGAGTTTAATGTTGTTTTGATTTATCCTCGGTTTTAGCTAATCCAATCAATATATTGGTAAAAACGGTGCAACTTAGTGGAATTAAAAGAGGTCTTTTAAAATCTTGTATTCCGATTATTACAAGCCTTATTGGATTGCTGGTTAGTCAGGTAGTTATTGGTCAGACTTTCCTGGAGGGATTCCCCAATAAAAAACCAAAGCAAATACTCAATGACCAAAAAGATCGATTTTTTTTAGATTATGGAAGTTTAGTATATGTGCTTTTAAATAAAATCGAATATATCGTCAAACCATGCGATCCAAATTCTAAATATAAAAGCAATGCCTTTGATAACGCTGTTTCTCCTCAGGGGATAATTTATTCAATTTTTAAATCGTCATATAGTCCAAAAGACTCAAAAACGACTTACTATAACCTGTATATTGCAAAGTGTGCAAAAACAAAGTGTAAATACAAAAGGTTAGCAAGCTGGTCATACACAGGTGGGTCAAAAAGCTATACCTCATATAGTGCTTCTCCTCTTCGTATTTCAAAAAAAGATGGTGTTTTTTTCACGGTAAATTATTTCTACTATTCAAAAGACTATAGAAAAAGTGAAACGTACTATTACTACAACACACGCAAAATATCCCAAGAACGTTATTTCCAATTATTGTCACAAAATTTTCCACCTCCGCGTAGCGGAATTGATGTCGCTGGAAATGTTTCCTTTAAAGTTAGTGGGAGAGAGGAAAAATACAGCGTTGATCGTTCTATTCGCTATACCCGCACAGTGGTTTGGGACAAGAACGAAGTTCCACATATTTTCTTTCATAATCCTATTGATCGAAGTTTTTATCACCACTTTTATTCACATGATGAAAATGCGGTAATTGAAACACAGGTGGATACTGCAGAAAGCGGTATGGAAAACGTTGCCTTTGTATCAGACGAAAAAATTTGGAGTATTCATTATTTCTATAGAGATCCCTTTCATAAAGGATTATTAGTCTCTATACAAGCGTATGATGGTCAAATTATTCGTCAATTTGTTCTGGATGCCTCAAACACGAGAAATAGTGGTTGGGACTTAATAGGCGGAAAGTCCTCTACTGGCAGAATTTTGCTCACTTATCTTTCCGATAAGAATAATAATCAACGAGAATTTTGTTTATTAAAGAAAGTTGAGGAATTGGAAATACTTGGAAACAATCTGGCCAAATATGGTCATCCCAAAGGCGAAGGCTATCTGGAGAAGGCTCCGTCAGAGAGGCGAGAAAAGCTGATTCAAGAGTTAGCTTCGGCCCATTTAAAAGGGAGGCGAAATTTTGTGTTAAACTTGGGTACAGGGATTCAGCACGTGGCATGGTCAGTTGATGTGGGGGAACCTGAAGAAGAGTCCGGGGTTCAAAAACCGTATAAACCTAAATACCAACTTTCTGATTCGTTAATGAACATTTATAGCCTTGAAGGCAAATACGGCAGCACAAATTTTGGGATAGAATTGACTTCAAAACTAATTGATGAGGAGGTAGAGCATGCAGGTTCTAAAAAAATAAAACAGTTAAATAAGTGGAAAGGCCAATTGGGCTGGGAACGACTATTTTATAACTTCGATGTAAAGATTCAAATGGAAGAGACTGCAACAACAGTCTTTTTTGAAGATGAATCCAATCAAGTGGCACCAAGAAAATTCGACATGGATTTTCAAGAAACTAAACTAAGTCTTTTGACCCTAAAACGACATCATTTTGGTTTATTACACCAAACATATAATTTTTTTCAACCCATTTATATCTATCTTGTTGATGTGGGTTCTACTGAATATGAATATAATTCACAGGCTATTGGAGAGATTCAGGCAACCAATTTGGCACTGCACTATGGATATTCCACTCTTGATTATTTAGTAAAGTATGAAACGGATATTAGCAACTGGTTTTTTGATGGAGAAATCCGGGGAGGGTTTTCTTTTGCAGATTTTGAGGGAGACTTACAGAGAACAGGCTATATAAAACCTAAGACAGAAAATTCATTTTTCTACGGTGCCCAAGTTGAAGCTGGGTGGATATGGTACAAAAGGTGGAAAAGGCTAAAACAGATGGGAATGGCTATTAAATTAAGTTATAGGGCTGATTATTCCAGAATTGGTAGTTCAGATAAGCCTAAGGATAAGGAAGAGCCATCGGATACTAAAGAGTATTTTTTTAATTTTGAGCGAACAGAGCTGCGAGAAGGGCCAGTTTTGTTTGTAACATTGGTTTTTTAAATTACACTTTCAGCTGCGCCAATAGAAATTCCTTGAAAATTCTTCATCAAGCTGATATGTTTGGGAAAAGCTCATGATTTCAATATACTTAGCCTTTCCAAATATAGAGATCCATCACATTATCATTTTATCTGTTATAACTGTTTCTACGCCATGGTAATGCCCTTGTTTAAAGGATTTTCGTTCAAATCGCTGCCTCGAATGTATAAGGTTTTCCTGCTTGCGCATTTTGTATCGACACTGCTCATCAAGACTTTTGAAGATTTTCACCTGGGTTTTGGGCTTGGTATTACGTGTAGATTTCCAAATTATATAAGGCTCTTCACATAAATGTATGCACCATTTTCGGCCATGGTAGATCAGCTAAGCA
>CAZQOH010000388.1:0-2852 GCA_964594355.1 uncultured Desulfobacterales bacterium | reverse complement strand
GAGCCATAGACCTCTGACCTGGCCCAAAGGACCAGGTTTTTCAGGGCAAAATAAATTTGCCTTTTTTAGAAATTCATCAAGCTTTCAAAGGAATAGATTTTATGAGAGATATTAATGTCGGTTTGCTTGGCTGTGGTACGGTGGGAACCGGAGTTGTAAAAATATTAATGGAAAACAGTGATCTTATCAGCTCACGACTTGGTGTAACATTAGCCCTGAAATATGTTGCTGATATCGATATAACAAGAGATAGGGGGGTACAATTTGATGACGGCGTCTTGATTACCGATGCCCATAAGGTGGTTGATGATCCTGACATTGACATAATTGTTGAAATGATCGGAGGAGAAAAAATTGCCAAGGATCTTATCTTAAAAGCTATCAATAACGGAAAGCATGTCGTTACCGCAAATAAATCCCTTATTGCCAAACATGGAAAAGATATATTTAAAAGGGCGGCGGAAAAAAATGTTGATTTTGGCTTTGAAGCCAGTGTTGGCGGCTGTATGCCGATTGTAAAAACTTTAAGGGAGTCTCTGGTTGGAAATCATTTAAAATCTGTGATCGGCATTCTAAATGGTACATGTAATTATATTTTATCAAAAATCACTGATGACGGCAGCAATTTTGATGTAGCTTTGACTAAAGCACAAGAAAACGGGTTTGCAGAAGCGGACTCGACATTGGATGTTGAAGGGTTCGACACGGCTCACAAGCTTGCTATTTTAACATCACTTGCATATGGCATGGAGATTAATTTTAATGATATTTATATCGAGGGAATTTCAAAAATTACACCCATGGATATCGAGTTTGCCGGACAGTTCGGATACAGAATCAAGCTACTTGCCATCAGCAAGAATAAGGGAGATTCTGTTGATGCAAGAGTCCATCCTACAATGATCCCTTTTGACAATCTTCTTTCCAATATTAATGGTACGCTGAATGCAATCACTATTGCAGGTGATGCTGTTGGTGATATTTTACTCTACGGACATGGGGCCGGCATGATGCCGACCGCCAGCGCAGTAGTCGGTGACATAGTCGATCTTGCCCGGAATATTCTATCCGGAACAAAAGGTAGGATCCCGTTACTTTCCTACCAGATGGATCATATCAAACAAATTCCAATTATGCCTATTGATGAAATTTATACACACTATTATTTTAGATTTTCCGCCTTAGATCATCCCGGAGTGCTCTCAAAGATATCGGGTATCCTGGGCAATAATGAAATAAGCATAAAATCAGTTCACCAGAAAGGGAGAAGAACAAAAGGTTCGGTTCCTGTCGTTATGCTCACTCACACCGCTAAAGAAGCGGATGTAAAAAAAGCGCTGTCTGAGATTGCCTTACTTGATATTGTTGGTGATAAACCTGTTCTCATACGGATTGAAGATGAAGATAGAGAGGATTAAATATGCATATTGTTTGCGCAGATTTAGAAAGTATTTTTACTCCTGAGATTTGGATAAATATGGCTGAAAAAACCGGTATTAAAAAACTCAGACTGACAACCCGCGATATATCTGATTATGACGTATTAATGAAAAAACGTATTAATATACTTCATGAAAATGGACTCAAGCTAAAAGATGTCACGGATGTGATTGCAAGCATGAATCCTCTTAAAGGAGCTGTGGAATTTCTTGATTGGCTTAGATCACGTATCCAGGTAATCATTGTTTCAGATACGTTTGTTCAATTTGCAGATCCCCTATTGGAAAAACTCGGAAGACCGACACTTTTTTGCAATTCTTTGTCCATAGGCCATGATGGTTCAATCGTTGGATATAATTTACGCCAGAACGATGGAAAAAGAAAGTCCGTACTTTCCCTGAAAAATCTCAAATATGATGTTATCGCCATTGGAGACTCTTATAATGATATTACTATGTTAAAAGAGGCCGACACAGGTATCCTTTTTAATCCGCCTGAAAATTTAAAAAACGAGTATCCTGAATTTCAAGTGTCGTATAATTATGACGAACTAAAAAATATTATTCAAGAAACGATTTCAGATAATTTCGTATAGTATCTATATTATTTTACCCTGAAAAACTCCCGCATTGCGGGGGGCAGAGGCCTATGGCTCTGCCGAAATAAATTGATACAAAATTAGAAGCACGAAATACGAAATACGAAACAAACTCTAATGACCAAAATTCTAATGTTCAAAATAAATTCACCGTTATGAAATGAATATTTTCTTGATTGTTTTGAGCATTTGAGCATTCGAATTTAAGATTTGTTTCGGATTTCGATATTCGAATTTCGTATTTAACCCGTTCAACAGTAAAACATCCCCTTCCAGGGGTAACCCAAAGCCTGGCCCTCTGGACCAGGATATTTACTCGGGGTGGGTATGTCATGCTTTCAAATAAAACAAAATGCCGTGTGATCTATGGTGATACTGACAATATGGGTTTTGCCTATAACGCGAATTATTTACGCTGGTTTGAAATTGGCCGTACAGAGATGTTCAGATCATTTGGACTTACATACAAGGAAATAGAATCAAAAGGATTTTATTTACCCGTATCCGAAGTTTATTGCAAATATATGGCACCGGCACAATACGATGACGTTTTAGTTATAGAAACTTCACTCGATTCAACGGTAAGGGGTGGAATGAAGTTTGACTATATTATATGCAGCGAGGACGGCAAAATAATTTTCGCTAAAGGATACACGAAACACGCTTGTGTAAATGGAAACAACCGTGTGGTACGCCCGCCTGGAATTTTATTGGAAATTATTAATAAAATGTCGGAAAAAAGCAGTCAGAAATCATAAATAATACCTGAATTTTGCACGTAACTCTACGTCATGAACAGTAAGCAGCGATTTTT
>CAZQOH010000387.1:0-2863 GCA_964594355.1 uncultured Desulfobacterales bacterium | reverse complement strand
TCTATTCTAAAAAAATCTTACCTCTTCTATTATGTTTAATCTAAGAATCTACAATCGGTTTGCTTCCGCTCAATTATCATTCCTAACCGATCTGTAATTTCATCGATCAGATGTCTTTCTTCCTTGAGAAAAGGGCCTTCATAGATCTCTGGTCGTTCCTCCAGATAAAAAACCTCCAAAGTCCCCATTCGTTTGCCGGTTACAAAGATTTCGCTGGATTGCTTCCATTCAGTTTCTTTGAAGTTAACTGTTTTGTACTCTTCATCTTCCAATATGATTCGTGAGCAAGTAATCTCAGGGTACTGCCATGAGGGAGGAATGAGATCAACTACACCCTGAAAAATCTCCTCTAATGAAATATCTGGATTATCAACAAGATTTGAAATACCATAAAGGCAATTCAGTTCCTTAACCCGTTCGCTAAGATCATATGTCCTCTGCTGAAGCGTCTCCTCTGCCAGCTTGCATTCAAGATCTTTTTTCTCTAACTCCTTAACCTTTTGTTCTAATTCTTCATAGGTTGGTTTTTGGGGCATTAGAAAATCCTCCGATTAATCTGGATAGATGATAGTATAGGCCACAATATATAGTATATAGAGTGTCATGAATATAGCGAAAATGCAAGATTTCTGCCTGAACTTTCACCCAGTTTCATTACAAATTAATTCCAGATTTCAAACAGAAATCGAAAACCCGGGCACTCCTATTCATACAGGAAAGACCTCAATAAAGCAACTCAAGTTTTGGATAAGATATGGAAGAGTCTTCATCATATATCATGGTTTACGCAAAACATCTAAAAGGTAGAAAATAAAGTTCATGTCAAACTTTATATAGTGTTTGCCAAAAAATGAATACGTCAGAAAGGAATAACTTTTTTGGAATTAAGTTAACTGAATGCTTGTTTTTTCTTGGAATAATACCAGATCTCAGATTAGTTTAATTGTTGATTTCTTAGGGAAGGCTCCACAATAAGAAGCCTTCCCATTAAACGGCAGAAAATTGGAGGTACCAATGGAAAAGAATCCATGGAACTTTCCTGCACTCCTGTTATCTACTATAATTTTTATAAAAGTCAACCCTGTTTTTATCCGGGTAGATTACCTATATAATTTAGGTATTAAGGAAGGGATAATAGGTAAGATCTTAAATTTGCTTTCTTATTCTTTATACCGATTTTCTTTCTTATATTTTCTCTGTGTGATTCAACTGTTTTATATGAAAGATTAAATAACGCTGCTATTTCTTTGGTCTTTTTGCCTTGCCTTACAAGGTTTGCCACCTGAATCTCAGCGGGTGTAAGATTTAAATATCTGGATGATAATTTGCGAGAAAATGGTGAGATAATTTCATTTAGATTTGATTCCAAAATATTTAAAAAGGTTTGTTGTTTATCATCTAAATTATTTTCTTTCATCCTTTCTAAATATGGCATGACTAATTCTTTGACGTTGACCAAAACTTTTTCTTCTAAAGCGACTTTATCCTCCTGCCTTTTCTTTAGCAAGAAATTCAAAGCTGTATTTATTTCCTCAAGAGTCCCGGTCTTGATTTCCAACTCTCTGGTCCGTTCTTCCACCCGTTGTTCAAGCTCATCGTGAGCTTTTTGCAGATCCTCCTCAACCTGCTTGCGCTCGACTATCTCACGCCTCAATTGCTCATTGGCTTTTGCAAGCTCTGCCGTTCTTTCATCAACACGCATCTCTAATTCGTCTTTAGCTCTCCGAATCGCCTCCTCCGCTCTTTTGCGGTCAATTATAATTCCTAACCGATCAGTAATTTCATCGATCAGATGTCTTTCTTCCTTGAGAAAAGGGCCTTTATAAATCTCTGGTCGTTCCTCCAGATAACAAACCTCCAAAGTCCCCATTCGTTTGCCGGTTACAAAGATTTCGCTGGATTGCTTCCATTCAGTTTCTTTGAAGTTAACTGTTTTGTACTCTTCATCTTCCAATATGATTCGTGAGCAAGTAATCTCAGGGTACTGCCATGAGGGAGGAATGATATCAACTACACCCTGGAAAATATCTTCTAATGAGATATCTGGATTATCAACAAGATTTGAAATACCATAAAGGCAATTCAGTTCTTTAACCCGTTCGCCAAGATCATGTGTCCTCTGCTGAAGCTTCATTTTTGCCAGTCTGGGCTCGGTGATATCGCGTAGAATACCTTGGAATCCGATTGGTTTACCTTCTGAGTCCTTTCTCAAAGATATAGAGGCCTCTACAAATATTTTAGTACTGTCTTTTCTTATAACCTCCCAGACAAATCTTTTAACAGGTTTTCCTGTTTTGTATACTTTGTTGAAGGTTTTATACCCTCTTTTGTTGGTCTCTTCATCTGTGAAGTCCCGGAAATTCCCTCCCATTAATTTATCTTTTGTAAGTCCAAAGATTTTGCATAATGAATTATTAAAGAAAGTAAAGTTACCGTCAATATCAACTTCAAAGTAGCCATCTTCAATACTCTTAAGAATAGTTCTGTATTTCTCCTCGCTCTCCCGCAATGCCTCCGCTGTCAGTTTACGCTCTATAGCCTTTTTCTCTAAATCTTTTACATTTTGCACTAATTCTTCATAGCTTGCTTTATCTGTCATTGAAAAATCCTCCGTACACCAAAAACAAAGTAGGCCCATAATTCGGTACGTCTCAATACAATTTATGAGCCTTTTTCATCACATAGAGCTATCTCCCTGAGTTTGGCTATGGTTATCTTGATTTGATGTTACCCCAATTGAGCGAAAATGCTCAATTGTGTGTTATTCGTTATTTGAAAAGGAAATCTATATGGAATTAAGTTTCATCCAAAAAATAATATCCTGTGTTTCAATCCTTTGCATCAGGAAAACACCTTTCTGAGC
>CAZQOH010000386.1:0-2866 GCA_964594355.1 uncultured Desulfobacterales bacterium | reverse complement strand
AGCCATAGGCCTCTGACCTGGCCCAAAGGACCAGGTTTTTCAGGGCAAAATAAAGTATGTAACTTAAGGGAAACAATAAGAAAAGAGAGATATTATGTCAAGAAAAAAGATGCTTGCTCCCGCAATAAAATGATCAAAAGAAATAACTGCTTTGGTATTGTTTTATTTTTGCTTGACAATAAAGTGTTGCCATAATAACCCCAGTGTAACCTATCAAGAAAGGATTATAGTCATGGTAAAAGCAAAAAACGTGGAAGAATATATAGTCTGGCAAAGATCAGCAATTGCTTCAAACCCTGGATGCGGAACATCTCACTACAATCTTGCAGTAGCCTTGCTAGGGCAAAAAAAATATGATGAAGCTGAAAAAGAGCTTCATGAAGCAATTCAATGCAGTCCAAACCTGGCTGAAGCCTATGTCCAATTGGGCGGGGTCTGTCTGCATCGCGGAGATTTAGACGGCTGTCTTGAATACAACCAACAAGCTGTCAAAGCAAGGGCGGGATTTTCTGAAGGCTATGGAAATATTGGATTTGTATACATGCAACAGGGAAATACAGACAAAGCCATTCCTGCTCTTGAAAAAGCGATTAAATACAACTCAAATTTTCTTCAGGCTTATACCACATTAGCAAATGCCTATCTAATGAAAGGCATGATAAATGAGAGCATAGAAATTAATCTGAAGATCCTTGACCTTGAACCTTCCTTCGCAGTTGCACATAACAACCTGGCTATAGCCTATCTCGAAAATGGTGAATATGAAATGGCCGTGGAGCATTATGATAAAGCCGTTGAGCTTGGCTATGAAGTGGCACCGGAAATATTAAAAGAAATCGAACAGTATAGAAAGAAGTAAATATCCTGGCCCAGAAGACCAGGCTTTGGGTTACCCCTGGAAGGGATTTTTTACTGTTGAATGGGTTAAATCCGAAATTCGAATATCGAAATCCGAAACAAATCTTAAATTCGAATGCTCAAATGCTCAAAACAATCAAGAAAATATTCATTTTATAACGGTGAATTTATTTTGAACATTAGAATTTTGGTCATTAGAGTTTGTTTCGTATTTCGTATTTCGTGCTTCTAATTTTGTATCAATTTATTTCGGTAGAACCATAGACCTCTGACCTGGCCCAAAGGACCAGGTTTTTCAGGGCAAAATAAATGCCTAAAGTTTTAAAAGAATCTGTCATCCGTCGTCCGTCGTCCGTCGTCCATGGATTATGCCTTAGTGACTGAACTGTTACCAATAAATTAGTAATTACTTTTACGTTAGCGTGTTATGCTATATGCCCATTGAACCACGATTTTCTTATTTTTTATCTCAAAAAAACACCTCTATACTAAATGACAGCAAGATTTGGAAGACCCCCCTTCCCCTGAAAAGAAATCCATCCGGGAAAGTTTCGCAGAGAATAACCGATACTTCTATAAGCTATGGAGACTATTTCAGCGCCGTCCGATCTTTTCTGGAAAAAAATAGATTTAATCTCCTTCTTTCCGCAATCAATCACCGTATAAATCGAAAAATAGACCAGGAAAAAATAGAAGAAATTCAAACCTATCTTGTGAAACATGGCGAATTTTATCACCCGGCCAGGATTGTAACTATTATAGATGGATCAAGTTTATCATTTGTATTAAATGTTGCAGTGTCAGCCACCGGCCAAGACTGTATAAAAAGAGAATATAAACTTCTTGAAAGACTAAATAAGGACTTTTCGTTTTCATTTCTTCCGGAGGTTTATGGCCAAGGTAAAGTCTATGCAAAAGAAAATTTAGAAATAAGAATGTTTTTGGGTGAGTGGTTTGTGGGGTTTAACGAATTTCACATTTCTTATGATAAAACTGATGGGAGAAAAAAAATCATTGTCTGGGATTCTATAAAAGGTAACTTCTTTCTGTCACAGACCCGGTCGATAGAACTTTACAGGCAGTCAGCCATGATTTTGAGCTATTTTTATAATCCTGAAACATTTGAGCAGATATCTCCCTGGCATCACGCTTCCGGAGATTTTGTTTTAAGACTTAGAAGTAATAAATTAGATGTAAAGCTTATAACCGTTAGGCAATACTCATCCATGTTTAAAAACACAAATGGGATTGAAAATGGAATCAGAGACGCTGAATTGATATTGGAAGCCATGCTGGTATTTCTTTTAAATCTCTCAATCAGGATGCGTCTTGACAGGATAGACGGTGTCGGCCCCATTGTTTGGTCTGATGATATTGCAGTAAAAGCAACCCTGGAAGGATTTTTTGAAGCTCTTGCCTTGAAACATTCCATTAGCTTATTTTCAGACCCAATAGCCACTTGTTTTCGAAAGCATCTTTTATCTTGCTCGGAGTCAGATGTGTTTGATTTATCAAAAGGCATAGTTGATGCGTATAATCCTTTAGCTCCGGAAGTCCCCATAATAAAGCAGAATCTTGAAACCCATGTCGAGGTTCTATGCAACGCCATACAAAACCTGTAAACAGCCATAATCTGTGCTTTCGGATTTTACCATTTGCTATATGTCATTCGCTTCGCTGTCATTTGATTGAAATTCGAATGAAACTATGATTTTTTATTGACAAGGAAAAATATTAATTTTAATCTTACTCGCTTTTGGTAACAATGCGTAACGGTATAAAGACAATTATATCAAATTGCAATAAAAACAACATATTGAGAGGAGGTGACCTTAACCGTCCCAAAAGGGAAACTAAACTATCTATTGTTAGACTGGTTAATTTTTAAAAAAGAATGGAGGTATAATTATGGCAAAACACGAAACCCCTTTGTTGGATCAACTTGAAACCGGGCCGTGGCCGAGTTTTGTATCCGACATTAAGCGGGAAGCCGAATCGAGGGCAAAAA
>CAZQOH010000385.1:0-2867 GCA_964594355.1 uncultured Desulfobacterales bacterium | reverse complement strand
CAGCATTTACTTGTTTCCCCTCTCTACCGCTTCTTTAGCCTGAGGATTAAATTTTTCCAATATATAGCCCATTACTCCTTCCGGCAGGAAGAAGATCAGGAGTATAAGTATGATTCCTAGAATCAACGTCCAGTATTCGGTATATATACCGGCAAAAGTTCTTAAAGATACAATGATTGCCGCTCCCAGAATCGGCCCGGCAAAGGTAAACCACCCGCCCAAAAGACACATAATGAATATTTCAAGAGACAGAACCCAGAACATAAGGTCGGGGAAAACCGATCCTTCCACCACGACAAAGAGAACCCCTGCGATACCGGCAAAGAATGTGGCGATTACAATAGCCATAAGTTGATGGCGCTTGACATTGATGCCCACCGCTGCACACCGTTCGGGATTATCTCGGATAGCTCGAAGTGTGTTGCCGAAGGGGGATTTTAATATCAAGTATAGGAAAATCAGACAGATCCCCAGGAAGATCAAAATAAAGTAATAAGAGCCTTTTAAAGAGGAAATAAACGAAGGCATGGAAATACCATGTATACCGTCATCTCCACCGGTGAGACTATACCAACGAAATGCAATAGCCCAAATCAGGGATCCCAGTGAAATCTGAAGCATTCCAAAGTATAATTTGGTCAACCTAACACAAAACAATCCGATGAGAAATCCGAATAGGGCGGCAATGATGGGACCCATGATAAAGCCAATCCACCAGGGTAAGGATGTCTTCGTCAGCATAAGGGCGACTGTGTATGCACCTATGCCGTAAAAAACACCGTGATGAAACTGAAACAGACCGCCGTGTCCGACGACAAGATTGAGGCTCATGGCCAATATAGAGGTCACAAAGATTAGGGTGAGTATGTAAATGTAGAATTTAGGAATGATTACCGGCAGAATAAGCAGAATAATAAAGAAAGCTGCAAAAATTAATAATGATTTCTGGTTGAAAAGGTTTTTGAACAATGTCTACTCCACTTTTCAAAGGTCTCTTTACCAAACGGATTTAAGCATTCCTCTGGGTCGCAAGGTCAAGATGATCACCACTGCAAGATATGGAAAGACTATGGCGAATTGAGGCCAGAAAAGTACTCCAAAAGATTGGGTTATGCCGAAGATAAGCGATCCAATCAGGGCGCCCCACATGTTACCCAATCCTCCAATGGTGACAATAAGGAAGGCTTCTATGATTATATCATGATCCATCCCCAGGGTAACGCTTATCGTAGGGGAAACCAAGGCTCCACCAAGTCCGGCCAGGAAACAGCCGAGCACGAAAGCAAAAGCAAATACCCAGCTCACATTGATGCCGATTGCACTGACCATCTCTCTATCAACAGCTGCTGCACGAGCAATTTTACCTATTTTGGTTTTGTTTGAGAAGAACCAGAGTCCAATAGCTACCAGAGGACCCACGATGAGAAGAAACAGATTATAACGGGGAAAAGGTGAATCGAATATGGGTATCGAGCCCCGGAGAAACTCAGGGGCCATAATTGACCTGTATTCAGCGCCCCAAAACAACTTTACCAAATCGCCAAAAATAAGCATTAAGGCAAAAGTGAATAGCAGTAACATGAGATGCTCTCTTTGATAAAGATGACAGAACAGCAATCTCTCTGCTATAAGGCTGATTAAAGCCACAACAAAAGGGGCCAGGATTAATGCAAGCCAGAAGCCGGTGGATCCGCCTCCCAGCATGGTGGATATGCTATGTGCCGCGAATGCCCCTATCATATATAATGAACCGTGGGCAATATTCGGTACCCTCAGTACGCCCAAGACAAAGCTCAATCCGGAAGAGACAATGAATAGAATCATCGCCCGGCTTAGGCCTACCAAAAGATGACTGCCCAAAACAGCAATACTAAAACTTTGCCCAAATTCCATAATAATTTAACCACGAAGGTCACGAAGAACACAAAGATTAATTACTTCTTGCCCTTTGTGTTCTTCGTGGTGGAAAAAAGATTTTTTAATTACTTATTACGAGCATCCATTATCTCTTTGCATGAAGGCATTACCTCGGCGCCACGTAGTGTAAGGATGTCGGAAGAGATTATGAAGTCATATTTGGATGACTTTTTGGTTACTCCCAGATACATTGGAAGAATTACTTGATGGTCACAGGCACGCATCTGTATTCTGCCCACAGGACTGTCTATTTTCAACCCCTCCAACGCGTCAATAAATTTTTCTTTGTTAACCGATCCTGCTTTTTTGAATGCTTCGGCAATAAAATGCGCGGTGATATAACCGTGAAAAGCGGGAAACCCGGGTGGAGTTCCATATGCTGCTTTAAATGCTTTTACAAATTTCCTGTTGGCTGAAATATCCGGATGATAAAAGTGATAGTCCATTGTTCCTAACACACCCTCGGGGGCTTCTGAACCGAGAGGTTTAAGAACGGCATGATCTGTAGCGGTGTGAATCCAGATGGGGACTCTTTCAGCCATGCCGGTTGCCTTGACCGCCTTCATGATATTGGTCATGCTTCGCCCACCTGTGCAAAAAATAACAGCATCAGGTTTTGCGGCCAGAATTGATGTAATATAAGGTATTAGATCAGGTTCTCCGGGTTTCCACCATGATTTCCCGATCACTTGTACTTCGGGCTTATGTTTTTTAAGATTTCGCCAGGCGGCATCTGCTATGGCGTGACCATATTCATAATCGTCTCCGGCAATCCAGTAATTAATATATGGCTTCTTGGATAGGGCAACACCTCCGGTTTTACCTGCCATGGCGGTATTTTCACCACAGGAAAAGACGTAACGATGCCCTTTTTCACCGGTTATTCTCTCACTTTTGATGCATTCGTAAAAAGTCAAAAAATACATTAACTATTTGAAATAATTTTAATA
>CAZQOH010000384.1:0-2869 GCA_964594355.1 uncultured Desulfobacterales bacterium | reverse complement strand
CAGACGCTGCATACATTCTTTGAAACGGAACGTTATTTTGACAAACACTATATATAGGTTTTTGTTTGAATTTTTGAGAATTTGATATTCGGATTTTGCATAAATGGAACTCTTCGTTCAGACACTAAGTAGTAAATCGATTTTATAACATTTTTAAGGAGGCTATAATGGAAGAAAAAAGAAAAACAGCTTTGGTGACGGGGGCAAGCAGCGGTATAGGACGGGAAACAGCTAAAAAACTGGTGGAGAGAAATTTTCAGGTGATAGCGGCAGCCAGACGGATGGATCGTCTTAATGAACTTGCTGATCAAGTTCAAGGTATTATCCCAAAACAGGTGGATTTCTCAAAGCCTGAAAGTGTTGAGAAATTCTGCCAATACCTTTCAAACCTGCCGGAGCCGGTATCTGCGCTTATAAATAATGCCGGGTATAGTATACGGGGAACGCTTGAAGATGTTTCAATGGGAGACATAAAGCGTTTGTTTGAAGTCAATTTATTCAGCCTGATCCGGGTAACCCAGGCCTGTTTACCCGGTATGCGAAAACTTAAAAAAGGGACCATTGTATGTCTTAGTTCCATAGTAGGAAAATTCACCTTTCCCATGAGCGGGGTTTATGCCTCAACCAAGCATGCAGTGGAAGCCATCAGCGACGCTTTGAGAATGGATGTGCGCCCTTTAGGAATAAATGTGGTTACCGTTCGCCCAGGTCCAATTGCAACTGAATTTAACGAAACAGCTAATCAATTAAGCGGAGACGTTTTAGCAAGGACTGATCCGGATTATAAACCGATCTATAATGCCTCCGGTGCAGGTATTGGCAAATTATTTACAGGTATCTCCTTGCCGGGACCGGAGCTAATTGCCGATATCATTATTGAAGCCGTTACTTCAGATGCCCCAAAACCGATTTATTTTGCAGGCCCTTTGGCTGAAGAGTTTTTAGGCCAACGTTTAAAACTTGATGATGAAGAATTTGATCGTTTCATGACCGAGAAGGCGGGGTTAATGGGTTTACAAGTCTGAGGAAACCTCCCGAACTATTATTCCCTTGACAAGGCTTACGTGGTTCTTAAGGAAGACATTAAGGGAATTACCGGTTACGATCTTATTAAATGGTGCAGGGAAATACTCGTGTCTTATAAAGTTCCTCAATATATAGAATTCAGAGATATGCTTCCCAAGTCAAAAGTCGGCAAACTTCTAAGACGAGAAATCAGAGATGAAGAAAAGAGGCGAAAAGAAACATAGAAACAATTGAATATTTTCGATTGAATATTGAATATTTAAGGAATTCTGCCAATTTTAGCACGACAATTCAGATCAAAACAATAGAACGAAGCGACTTCCACAAATCTAAAATCATCAATCTGCAATCTGCAAACGCTTGACCAACCACCAGTCTGATATCCTGCCAGCATGAGTCAAAAGGAGACGCTTTTCAAAGGAGATACATAATGGACTTCACACTCAGCAAAGAACAAAAAGAAATCAAAAAAGCCGCCCGAAAGTTTGCGCTTGGAGAGTTTCCGGAACGGGCCGTTGAATTTGACCGTGAAGAGAAATTTGATATTGAAATATGGAAGAAAGCGTGTGACCTGGGATTCGTAGGAGTTTTTATTGATGAAAAATATGGTGGTGCCGGATACGGATTTTTTGAACACTGCTTGATTAATGAAGAGTTCTGGGCCGTGGATCCCGGTATCGGCTTATCGATTCTTTCCGCAACTTTTGGTTCCGAACTGATTGGTTTATATGGTTCTGAAGATCAGAAGCAGCTGATACTCCCACAACTCGTCTCGGGACAAGCCATTATGGGAACGGCAATTACGGAACCTGATGCCGGTTGCGATGTTACCGGAGCTATCACCACGGCCGTAAAGGAGAATAATAAATGGGTCATCAACGGCTCTAAAATGTTTGCCTCCAACGGTAATCTTGCGAAATATATTTTACTCTTCTGCCAGACCGATCCTGAGAACCCTTCTCGTCATAAACGTCACAGTTTTATATTGGTTCCGACCGATACAAAAGGATATGAATCCAAAAAGATACGCGGCAAGATGGGGATTCGTGCATCAGATACGGCGGAGCTTTCCTTAAATGATGTCCGTGTGCCGCTTGAAAATCTTGTAGGCAGAGAAGGTGAAGGTTTCCATGAATTGATGGCTTTTTTTAACCACACCCGGCTTCATATCTGTGCCCAAGCTGTAGGGTTATCACGTGCCGCGCTTGAAGAGTCGATCCAATATACAAAGCAGCGACATCAGTTCGGAACACCCCTGGCCTCGTTCCAGGTAACTCGATTTAAGATTGCCGAGATGGCCACCAAGATTAGAGCCGCCAGGAACCTATACTATGAAGCCGCCTGGTCTGCAGATCAGGGAAACATAGACCACGCCCTGATAGCCATGGCCAAGTGGTATTCCGCTAAAATCGCTGTCCAATGTGCCGACGAGGCCTTACAAATGCACGGGGGTTATGGATATATCGATGAATACAAAGTACAGCGGCTCTACCGTGATGCGAAGATTCTGGAAATCTATGAAGGAACCAAAGAAATGGAAAAAATCATTATTTCAAAGGTCCTTCTGGGTTGATAAACTGTACACCTTCGGTGTTTCAATTAAAAATAAGGGCTCTCCAGGCATATTCTTTCTGCAGGGAACTTTATTGCCGTTATCATAATAATCAAACAAATTGACATTCACGATATTTCCTGATAATGGATTATAAAACCATTTAAGAGAAATATTATGAAATCGAAGGGACCAGAGCTAGGGAGTCTCTCATCCAGGTTTTTCGCCTATAGTAGTAGTAGGGGACGTTCGGCAGAACGTGCATTGCCAATGCAATCTCTGCACGAATGT
>CAZQOH010000383.1:0-2878 GCA_964594355.1 uncultured Desulfobacterales bacterium | reverse complement strand
TCAGACGAAATCGGAAGTGCGCAGCGGACATTTTACTGCCGGCATCACTGGACACTTTTCAGCATTTCATATTGATTTCTTGCGTGTAAAAAGATACCTCGGTTATTCCACCATAGGACTTTATTTTTCCCCTTTTCGCTTAGAGACAGTAGCATTTTTGCGACGTGATCTTCAGTAGTCCCTTTATGCTGCCAATCCAAAAGGGTCAATATTAGGTTACCGGAATGATCCTGCTCGATAGTGCAGTTCCTTTTTTCAAATAGAATATTGCGCATTTTTTGAAGGGTATACTTATTTCCATCTACTTTGTTATAGTACTTGCCTGCCAACTCCTTCAAGAAATACTCGTAGGCAAGCCTTGCTACCATAACACAATAGAATTCAAACTCAACCTTTGCCGGATCAAGACCGAAAACCTCATCTATAAAATAACTCGCAACAAGATCTTTGATCCCATTTTCAATGATCCAACGAAAACGATATTTTCGGAGAATATCTTTTGGAGCAAGTTGTACGTTCGTGGTACCAAAACATCGGATGTTTTTCTGCTTCTTCTCCCGATCTCTGAGAATGACGATTTTCATTGCAAGCCCTGTTTTGGGCAAATTGACCTGTATTGCTTTGAATTCATCTTCCTGGTTATATCGTTGCCATCTTTGATTATCGTCTAAAGCAGGTTGGATCAATTTGATGATTTGCTTGTTTTTTCTCAGGCAGATAAAGATGTCACCATTTTTAAAAGTGACTTGTTTATAGTAATGAAAGTCTTTCTCTTTGGTATATTCAGAGTCAATATAAAGTTCGCGCACTGCTAAAGGATTTAGAATGGGGAGTATGTTTTGCTCACAAAACTGCTCAATTATTCGAGGAGCTCGGGTGCCTCCCTGAAAATAGGCTATGTTAATGATGACATTGGTTGCAAGATCCCACGCGACATGAGGGCGGAACGCGGGCACCATGTTGCCGACTTTGTCTGGCCCTTTACCTATTTGCTTTTCAGCAGAATGATTACCATAAAATTCTTTAAGGTGAAAATCAAAACCAATCTTTAACCCCTCAATAAGCCCTAATTCTTTCGCTCGTGCTACCAAATCACATCTGAGTTGATGAAGATGACTGAACTCAAAGGCAATCGTATCTTCGTAATATTTAGAAGTCGAACCAAACATTCCAACCCCGCTTGCTAAAGCCACAGATCGGTCACGGTTATTATTCAAATGGCTTATACGGCGATAGCCGGCGAGTATTCTGAAAACGTTCAACAAAGCCAAATTGGAGATCTCTTTGCCCCTTAACGTAATTGGCCCGTATGCATCAAAAGCTTGAACCACTCCCAACTCATTTACAAATGGTGCCAATATAAAAGGGCCTGGGTCACAAAGCTGAAAGGGACGAATTCTCATTTTGTTGCAAATCAAGTCAAAATGTCGATTTATCCTTCTTGTGCTAAGAATGGTCTTTTCTGATTGAAGATGATAGGCGCTGTTAAGCGGCTGAAAAGGTTGTTCAGTAACGGGTGTTTTTTTGCCCAAATACTCGTCTAAAGCAACAGGGTTACGATGTTTACCTTCCAACCCCCAGCGCTTAATGACTCGATGAACGGTAAACCGGGACACATTTAATTTGTGTGTTTTAATAATGGTTTCCGGGGACCATTTTGGGTGTTTGAGCTTGTCGAGAATAATCGCTAATTGTAGCTCAGGGGAAGGACTTTGCTTTCCAGGTGATCGAGCAGGGATAACAGCCCAGAGTCCATAGAGCCTATAATCGGCAACTAAACGGTAGTATGTCGGTATAGCGGTACCAAATCGGAAGCACACTTCTTTCTGGGTGGTATTATGGTCAAAGAAGAGCTGTCTGAGCAGTTCCACACGCTTATGATATGGGTCTTGATCAACAAATAGAGTAGCTTTGCGCTTTTTTGCATCACGCCCCTTGATTGGCGTTTTCGCCAAACTATACCATAAATCAAGAGTCCTTTGGATTCTTCCCCAGAAAATAGCGTCTTCTTTCATGTCAGAAATCCCATAACCATGGGATTGCAAAATTGCCGAAACCAATTTCGGGGTCGATACATCTTTGGTAATTGGCACAGCTTTGGCGATACGATGAATTGCGGTGTAGGACAGAGACGGGCGACTTATCTTAGCAAGCAGGCATAGTTGCTCTAAATCAGGATGTTGCCTGGAACTGTCTGAAAAAAACAACAAACCAGGTAATCCGTACTTAACAAAGCGTTTTTCCAATTGATAAAAAGAGGACCTCGAAACATTGAACTTTTTACAAGCCGATTTGATAGATGAAGTTTGTGACCAGACGCTTCGAAGACACTCATATTGGTTAAAGAACACCTCTTTTTCAATCAAGTAAGGTGTTTTGACTTGATACCTGGCCATAGATTGCAGGATGCGAGAATGCAGCGATCGAAAATACTCAATAGAATTATTTGATAAGATCATGCCCATATACGTATCATGCTTATCACACTAAATCAAGTCTTTTCTTATCATTCTTAACGCACCTTTATGGGGTGGTGGAACTATTCGATGGGACAGTTAAAAAACATAACAATTTTAAATAGATATGAGTTGGACGGCCGATAAAATATTCGTAAAGGTGGGTGCTTGGCTATGGCACGATACCTTGGTGTTCAGTGTATACCGACAGCATAAATTAGTTTTTTATTATATATACAGTGACATAGAGGATAATTAGCAAGAAGATACTATCAAAACGTATTGTGCTTTTAGCATGATAGTGTCTCAAGCTATATGCACAAGACTGGCGATAAAAGTTTTTGTCTTTTTAGGGTGTTATGAAATGTGGCAATCACAACCATGTCGAATGTGTCCGGTAACCATTACAGATTTCGTCTGAA
>CAZQOH010000382.1:0-2886 GCA_964594355.1 uncultured Desulfobacterales bacterium | reverse complement strand
TAAAATTTGAGCCTAACGCAGAAATTGGGCAAAAGGGGGCGTTTTGCAAAGGTCTAAAAAGGAGAATCATATGAACATCTTATTTTTTGGCCCCAACGGCAGCGGCAAAGGAACACAGGGAGCTATTTTAAAAGAAAAATACAATACGCCTCATATCGAATCAGGCGTCATTTTTCGTGAAAACATTTCAAATGGAACAGAACTTGGTTCAAAGGCCAAGGAATATATTGATCGGGGAGATCTGGTACCGGATGAAATTACAATCCCCATGATACTAGACCGTCTAAAAAGAGAAGATTGTCAAAATGGTTGGTTGATTGATGGATTCCCCAGAAATAAAAACCAGGCAATTAAGCTGGATGAATCCCTCAGGGAAGCCAATATGGCAATCGATATTGTCATAGAGATAATTCTTGACCGTGAAATTGCAAAAAACAGAATCATGGGCCGCAGACTCTGTGTCAATGACAACAATCATCCAAACAACATCTATATTGATGCCATAAAACCGGATGGTGATCAATGTCGTGTTTGTGGAGGAGATTTAAAAAGCAGAGATGATGACCAGGATGAAACCGCCATCAATAAGCGACATGACATCTATTATAACACTGAAAACGGTACCCTGGCATCGGCTTACTATTTCAGAGATATTGCCTCCAAAGGGGGAACAATAAAATATATTATATTAGACGGAAAACCAGGCGTAAAAGAGGTGTCTGAAGAGCTTATTTCAAAACTTTAAATAAAAAATTACTTATAGAAGAATATTTTTCTTGTCAAACAAATCATGTAAAGATATAATAAAGGTTTAATTATTAACAACAATAAAAAAATCACTGTAACCTTTTAATAAAATTAGTAAATTTTTGTAAACAAAGGGGGCGAAAAAATTTGAAGGCTATTCAAGTTAAGGTGTTTGATAATGATCTTGAAAAAGCGATGCGCATTTTGAAAAAGAAGATTCAAAACGACGGCCTTTTTAAAAGGCTAAAATTAAAAAAGAGCTATGAAAAACCAAGTGAACATAGACGTCGCAAACAGCGCGAAGCTTTACGGAGGCAAAGAATTTCAGCTTCAAGAAACAGGTATAGATAAAATTGTGTTCTTTTATTTTTTTACCCGGTATGAATATAAATTCTGCCGGGTTTTTTAATGATCATGCCACAAAATAATTCTTACAACGATTGTCTTAAGACCATGTATGGTCTTAGAAGATTCGGTATTAAACTCGGTCTTTCCACAATCAAAAACATTCTAAAAGGTTTGGGCAATCCACATCATCGTTTTTCGTCAATACATGTGGCCGGCACTAACGGAAAAGGATCTATTGCCTCAGCCCTTGCATCAATTCTGCACATATCCGGATATAAGGTAGGACTTTACACTTCTCCACACCTGGTTCACTTCAATGAAAGGATTCGCGTTAACGACCGGCTTATTTCTAATGACGATGTAGTGGCGTCTTATAAAGCGGTGAGAGCAGTTCATCATGGCGATCGTGAACCGACTTTTTTCGAATTTACCACCGCCATGGCGTTTTATGAATTTGCCAGACAAAATCTTGATTGGGCCGTCATTGAAACAGGTATGGGGGGGCGTCTCGATGCTACAAATATTATAAGACCTGTCCTTTCTATTATATCCAATATATCCCTTGAACATCAAATGTATTTAGGAAATACCATAACAAAAATAGCCGGAGAAAAAGGCGGTATAATAAAGAAAAATGTGCCCGTAATAAACGGAGCTAAACAAAAAAACGCGATTTTAGTACTCAAAGAAATTGCAAAAGCTAAATCTGCCCCGTTTTATCGTCTTGGGAATCAATTCAGGGTGAGAAGGAAAAAAAACGGAACATTTAGCTACTTTGGGATCGATAATATTTGGCGTAATATGCATTCAGGATTACTTGGTAACCACCAGGTTGATAACGCAGCAATCGTCCTTGCCGCTTGTGAATTACTCAACAAAACAAAGCTGGATCTTCCCTTAAATTGTATCAAAGACGGTTTCAAAAAAAATTATTGGCCGGGAAGATTGGAAGTCGTATCCAAAACCCCTTTTATACTACTTGACGGAGCACACAATTTGATTGCCTCACAAAACCTGGCAAGATTTTTGTCAAACAATTTGGCGCATCGGAAGATAACTTTTGTAACAGGCATACTGGATGACAAGCCATACGCTGCCATGCTTCGTAATCTGCTTCCGTTTTGCAGCAACGTAATTTTAACCCAAGCAAAGATTGATCGTGCCTTAGCACCCGAAAAGCTTTACACAGTAGCAAAAGAATTAGTTTCAGATATAAAAATTATTGCGGATGTCGGCAGCGCCGTAAAACACGCTGTTGAAACAGCATCATCGCAGGATGCCATTTGCATTGCAGGATCTCTTTACGTGGTGGGTGAAGCAAAAGAAGAACTTGAGAGAAATCATCACTCTTTAATAAAAACAGCTGCGCATTTTCATGCTTGATTTATAAACACCGTTATACTTAAAACGGTCTTATTTCAGACCTCGTTGAGTAGTTAAGTTGTTGAGTTGTTGAGTGGTTGAGTTGTTATTTTTCCACTCAACTATTTGACGATATCTGTATTTTGAGCTTTTTGGATTCTTTGCGCCCGTAGCTCAGTGGATAGAGCGTCAGCCTCCGGAGCTGAAAGCCGCTGGTTCGAACCCAGCCGGGCGCACCATAATAATTACAGCATTTTAAATCACTTTCTAAGTCCTTTTTTATTTTGTGAAAACTTATTTTCCAACCCTATTTCCAACCTTCAGAATCGATTTCGTAATAAATTAAAGTAAACGTAACAATTCAATTTGGTAGCTTTATAACCTATTGATTACAAATAATAAGTATTGAGATACAGATATTATTCTCTT
>CAZQOH010000381.1:0-2890 GCA_964594355.1 uncultured Desulfobacterales bacterium | reverse complement strand
CATGAGTTAAAAGACGATAAAAAACTTTTGATTTTGAAAAGGGAATTCCCCACCAACTCAGGACCAATCGATGCACTGGCAATCGATAAAGATGGTGAAATTTATATTATTGAAACAAAACTTTATAAAAACCCTGATAAAAGAACCGTTATTGCCCAAGCTTTAGATTATGGGGCAGCATTGTGGGCTCATCAGATAGACTTCTCAAGGTTTCTCGAAATAATTGAGAAAGAAATGCAGATTAAATTTGGGTTAACTTTTGAAGAAAAGGCGAGAGACTATTTTGAACTCCAAGATGAAACGATTGAAGTCTTGAAAGCCTCAATACAAAATAATCTAAAAGATGGAAAACTGAAATTTATCATATTGATGGATTCAATTGATATCCGTCTAAAAGATTTAATTGTTTACGTAAACCAAAACAGCAAATTTGATATATTTGGTGTTCAATTTAAATTTTATAAGGTTGATAATTATGAAATTGTTATTCCAAAATTATTTGGAGCTGAAGTTAAAAAGGATTTATCCCCACGATCTATTAAAATTATTTGGGATGAAAATCTCTTCTTTAAAGATCTGATGACAAATGTCGGAGAGAAAGAATCAAAAGTCGCCAAAGCAATTCTTGATCGGTATATGTCAGAAGGAGTCAATATTAAATGGGGTACTGGAGCTAAGATTGGGACATTTTATCCAACTTTGGAAATAGATGATAAAAAGATAAATCTTTTCGGTGTCGCGTCTAGTGGCAAAATCGAAATTGTTTTTCAAAGCTTTCCCTTAGATCATGAAGCCAAATACCAATTGATCGAAGATATAAATAGTATCGGGGAAATTTCTATTCCAGAAAAAGCGGTAGATACATGGTCAAGCTTTCCATTATCATACTTGGAAGACAAAATAGATCTGAAGAGATTTATTTACATTTTCGATAAACTATTTACTGAAATTTCAAACGGCTAACCAATCAGTTCACCCGACAGGTATTTCGCTGCGATTCACACCTGACGGTGGCTTCAACGTTGGACAGTAGCAATACCAAAGAGGAAGATCAAGTTATGGAAATGATTCAGCAGCTTGAGGAGATCCGAGCTGGAATCAAAGGCGGACGTTTCCCAAACGAGGCGTCTATTTCACAATTCGCAATCAATTTATCATAACGGTTAAAATATGAAACGAATTTCACCAACTGCTATTGCAAAAGCGTCAAGGTGCCTTCACACTTGGTACCTTAATAATTATGGCGATCCCTCCTTGAAGCAGCCATTTGATGAAGGGCTTAAAATGCTAATGGAAAGAGGTGTAAAGTTCGAGAAAGATGTAATATCTTCTTTGAAGGGTCTTGTTGAACCTGAGTGGGATGGAGAGAATTACGAAGAAGGAATAAAGCAAACATTGAAACTGATGAATGAAGGCCATCCATGGATATACCAGGGCGTGTTTGCAAATGATTCCATGGTTGGCTTTCCTGATTTATTGAAGAAAACGGAGGGCCACTCAAACCTGGGTGAATTTGAATTTACATATATCCCGATAGACATAAAGAGTCACAAATCCGTTACGAAAAAGGACAAGTATCAGTTGCAGGGATATGGCAAACTCCTTCAACCAATCCTTGGGCATGAAATTGATTTGGGGGGTATATGGCTCAATACAAATGAAATTGAAGATGTCGATCTAAGCGCATTCAAAGATGAATTCCATGACCTTTTTCAGGCCATGCAATCCATTCAAGACGGCAGGGAACAGACACAGGGATTCCGATGTTCGGAGTGTAATGTCTGCGGTTGGGCTGATTATTGTCTGGAGACATGGAAGACGAGTCATTCCTGCTGCCTGGTTTACGGGATCTCAGGTGACACTGCTAAAAAATTCTGGCATGCAGATTACCGAACCTTTGAGGATATCGCGGTTTCAAATTCTGAAGAGATAAGCGAAAGGACTGGTCAAAAGATCGACAGCGCTAGGAAAACACATCTTCTGGCAAGGTCATGGGTTAAAAACTCACCACTCCTTATCGAGCCTGTCCAGTTTCCTCGCGATATCCCTATACATTTCTGGGATATTGAAACTTACGGCGAGATGACATATCTCCATGGAAATATCAGGGTTTACAAAGGCCAAAGAGAGGCATGTCAATTCTTTGCCGACATCCCGGAAGACGAGGAAAGTGTATGGCACGAATTTCTGGAGTATCTTGCAAAAGACAAAGAGGCCCTAGTCTATAATTGGGCAGACTACGAGCGTGCCTTTGCCATATCTCTATGGGAGAAGTATGGTGGTAATCCGCACGGATATAAGCATCTTGAGAAAAACATGCATGACCAGTGCGCGTTTGTGAGCCGGCATTTCGCTTTGCCCGTTTATTCATACAGCATAAAAAAAGTGGCCCCTGTATTCGGGTTCAAGTGGCGCGCAGATGATGCAGGAGGTCTTAACTCTGAATCATGGTACGATGATTGGCTCGAGTCCGGGGATCAAAATATTAAAAATAAAATTCTTCAGTATAATGAGGATGATGTCATCGCCATGGAGGTTATCGATATCAAGCTTAGAGAGATTTTCGACAAATAAATGAGAGAGGGCTTGAGGGACGCTCCTTCATATATTGATAAGGAAACGGTAAACAAAAGTGTCGCGTTTTCATTCTTGACAATCCTACAATACATTAAAAATGCCCAACAGTGGCAATTAACGCAGACGCCTAATATCGTACGGCTTTCATTGCAGGAGGTAGGTGGAAGTTGTCAGGTTTCCGAATTTTTAACCTATAAATCGGCGCTGGTTATCGCCGACGTTGAGTGCTTCGCCCTCGAACGTCCTTTCCAGGTTCCGCTCACGTTCCACCTATCAATAGTGATTTCCGTGATTTCCGTATGATTTCCGGGAC
>CAZQOH010000380.1:0-2897 GCA_964594355.1 uncultured Desulfobacterales bacterium | reverse complement strand
GAACTATCCCGTTTATGATAGTATTTTCCAACCTTCCAAACAATCTGGAAGAATTTACTATAAAGGTTGTAGAATCATTTCCTGTAAAATAGACTGTTAATGATTTTTTTGATTTTAATATTTGAGATAAGTATTACTAAAAATGATAGAAAAATATCTAAACCAATCTGAAGAAATATTTAATAAAAGAAATAAAGAATTAAAAAACATATTACCTTTAAACAGTGAGATAATAATATTTAACACTGAGGACATCGAAGTTAATATTTCACAAAGATATGATCAAAAAGAAAATACATATTCTGTTTTTGGTACGCTAGTATATAGTGATAGAATCTTTGACTCTGATACCAAATTAGAAGCAATTAATAATTTTTTTTTAGAGAACCAGGAATTAACAAATAAGTGCATCTCAAGAATTTTGAGTAATAGAGAAATTTATTCAGAAGCTAGTGAACAAGGATTATTTCTCGGAAATGGGAGGTCACTTTCAAGCACAGGGCTTTGGTTTATTTATCATACTAATCATTATAATTTTAGCAAAGAATCTCAGTTTGTATGTCTTCAAAAGGTTTTGGACAAATCAGGCATTAAAACGGATGTTCCAGAGCCAAATGGTATTTATATCTAAATATATCAAACAAATAAGGTCATTTTTAGGGTTATTTGAGTAGCCACTAATAATATCATTAAATAACATAAAAGACTTGACACAGCGATATAAATAGCATAGATAGTGTAACCACTATGTATGTTGACACTTCAAAAAGTCAGGGCAAGTATGTTCGATACCTTCTGCGAGAAAATTATCGCGAAAACGGAAAAATTAAACACCGGACTATTGCTAATATCTCCCGTTGTTCCGACGAAGAAATCGAAGCTGTTCGTCTGGCATTGAAACATAAGAAAGACCTGTCATCGCTTGTGTCTTTAAATAGTGATTTATCTCTTTGCCAGGGTCTTTCCATTGGGGCCGTCTGGCTCGTTTATGATATTGCCCGGCAATTGGGTATAACCAAAGCACTTGGCCCTTCCAGAGAAGGAAAACTTGCCCTCTGGCAAGTCATAGCACGTGTAATTGACCAGGGTTCCAGACTGTCAGCCGTTCGGCTTGCCGGCAGTCATGCTGCCTGTGATATTTTAGGCCTTGATATTTTTAACGAGGACGATTTGTATGCTAATTTGGACTGGTTGTATGCTAAACAGGCAGTGATTGAAAACAGACTGTTAAAACAAACATATCCCGATCAGAAACCGGAACTTTTTCTGTATGATGTGACCAGCAGCTACCTGGAAGGAACATGCAACGAGCTTGGCGCGTTTGGTTATAATCGTGATGGCAAAAAAGGTAAAAAACAAATTGTAATCGGGCTTCTGTGTGACGAAGTCGGTAGACCTTTATCCATCGAAGTTTTTGCCGGGAATACGCATGATACAGGGACTTTTGCTATTCAAATCAGAAAAGTAGCGGAACGTTTTGGAGGTGGTGAAGTTACTTTTGTTGGAGACCGTGGAATGATCAAAAGCCGTCAGATAAAAGATCTGCTGGGGCATGGTTTTCATTATATTACAGCTATCACAAAACCACAGATTGAGACACTGCTTTCCAATGGCACGATACAGATGGGGTTATTTGATAAAGAGATTGCTGAAGTTGAAGATAAGAGCGGCATTCGTTATGTTCTTCGTCGAAATCCAATACGGGCGGAAGAAATACAACAATCACGCAGTAGCAAGTTAAAGTCGTTGGAACAGGCAGTAAAAAAGCAAAATGCGTATCTGGAGGAACATCCTCGCGCACATTTAGACGTAGCACTACGGAAAATTAAGGAGTATAGCCGGAAACTGAGGATTTCTAAATGGATAATGCTTTCTGTATCGGAAAGAAAAATTTTTATTACAGTTGATCAAAGCAGCTTTGATGAAGAAGCAAAGCTTGATGGTTGCTATGTCATAAAAACAGATTTACAGAAAGAAGTTGCAAATAAAAAGATAATTCATGATCGTTACAAGGATCTTACTCTTGTTGAATGGGCATTTCGAACTAGCAAAACTGTTGAATTAGAGATTCGCCCTGTTCATGTTAGGCTGGCCAAACGAACGCAAGGGCATGCATTTGTAGTCATGTTGGCTTATCGTATCGTTCAGGAACTGGCTAACCGTTGGAGCAAAATTGATTTGACCGTTGATGAGGCGATAAAAGAACTTTCGACATTATGCGCAATTGAAATGAAGGTAAAGGGAAAATCCCTTTGTAATAAAATTCCTGAGCCGAGGGAATCAATTTCTAAGCTTTTGAAAGCAGCAAATGTAAAAATGCCTGAAGCACTATCTTGCCATGGCATTAAAGTAGCCACGAGGAAAAAGTTGCCCGAAAGGCGAAAATCCCATTAATTATCTATGGGTTAAATCATATTAAGCTTTATAAGTATATTGGAACATCCGTTTGAAGAATAAAAAAAGGACGTCGTTGACGTCCTTTTCTTGATTAAAGGCTTTGGTTTTAATAAACCAATAGCTGTTTTAAAATTTCAGCTTCAAGCTGATGAGGCTTCCGGCCATAAGCCCTAATATCAATCGCTTTGACAAAGTTTTTGATGCTTAATCTGGTTAAACAGTCTAAGGTGCATTTTTGCCCGTCTTCATCAGCGTCAAACATTAGAATTGCCTTACCAGTAGGCCCCAGAAGCTCAAAAATGAGTCTCTCTTGCGTTTTTGATAGAGAACTACCCATAAGAGCCACTACAGAGGGAAACCCAGCCTGGTGAAGCTTCCAGGCTGCAATAAAGCTTTCTACTAAGATGAGAGTGTCTTTATTTCCTTTTTGTTGGTGTAAGTTATAGATCGAAACGTCAACAGAAAAATGACCCTTTGCGACAACCCAATTTTGACCCCCC
>CAZQOH010000379.1:0-2898 GCA_964594355.1 uncultured Desulfobacterales bacterium | reverse complement strand
GGCATGATTACAAGTGATAACATCTTTGGATTGCTCTATTTTCTGGGCGTTCCTGATTCACAATTGAAAAAGATTAAAAAAAATGCATCAAATTAACCCATTTAATTCATTAAAGCTTGCCGTAGTACAGTTTACACCTGAATTTAAAAGAAAAAAAGAAAACCTTTCCAGTATCCGAAAACTGACGGATGGTTTGAAAGCCGATATCATTGTACTTCCGGAATTGTGTACAACGGGATATTTTTTTCTTTCCCGATCCGAAATCGCCGAAATCGCTGAACCGATTTCCGGACCAACGGTTGCTTTTTTTAAAGATATGGCTCTGAGGCATAACGCTATTGTCTTTGCCGGATTTGCAGAATGCGATGGTGATAAACTTTATAATTCGAGCATAATAGTGATTCCGGAGGTATCGGAGACACATGTATATCGAAAAATTCATCTGTTTTACAAAGAGCAGTATTGTTTTGATCCGGGAAATACGGGATTTTTTGTTATCGAAGATACCGTGCGGGATATAAAGATTGGCCCAATGATCTGTTATGATTGGCGTTTTCCGGAATCAGCACGTGTTTTGGCATTACTGGGAGCCGATTTGATAGTCTGTCCGTCTAATCTTGTAACAGATGCTTGGAGGATTGTAATGCCTGCCCGTGCTATAGAAAACAAGGTTTATGTTGCTGTTTCCAATAGAGCAGGTACGGAAAAAAGAGGTGATGAAACATTACTCTTCAAAGGAAATTCTACCATTTATGGTTACAATGGCATTGAGCTCCAGAAGGCTGGTCCGGTAGAAGACGAAATATTACAGACGGATATTTACCCCCGGCAAACAAGAGATAAATCTTTCAACCCGATCAATAACATTCTAAAAGATAGGCTTCCTTATCATTATAAAGAGCTTATCAAAGAAAACAATCCATTGTCTTAAATTGTCATATTACAAATTGTAACTTAAGCCATAAATCAATTTCCTAAATATATTTCTCACCGGGAATTATTTGATGTCAAACCAATCAATCATTTCTTCAGAAAAACAACCGGTTTTCATGATAGTATTGAAAGTCGGTGTAACCACATTATGTCGGCTGGTTTTAACGACTGCCAGACGTTTTGTCTACCCCTTTGCACCTGTTCTGAGTCGGGGGATGGGAGTTTCTCTGACAGCAGTAACATCAATAATAGCCGCCAATCAGATTACGGGAATAATGGGTATTTTCTTCGGCCCCTTGACTGATCGTTTTGGCTACCGATTGATGATGTTGGCCGGAATGGCAATGGTTATTATTGGTATGTTCGCGGCAGGTCTTTTCTCGTTTTACGGTGTTGTATTGGTTGCACTATTCCTGGCCGGTCTGGGAAAAAGCATTTTTGACATGGCTATACAGGCCTATGCCGGTGAACATGTCCCTTTTAATCGACGAGGTATGGTTATCGGAGTACTTGAGATGAGCTGGGCGGGTACGACCCTGGTGGGAATACCTTTTATTGCGCTTCTTATAGACCGGTTTGGGTGGCGCGCTCCCTTTTTTGCATTAGGCGGGTTTGGACTTATGGGTATTTTGGGATTAATAATCTTAATACCCAAAGATAAAAAACAGACTTCCACTACCTTAACCTCAATCGGTTTCAAACAGGCCTGGCAACGTCTAATAAAAGAACGGGCGGCTGTAGGAGCGCTTGGATTGAGTTTTTTACTCCTTGCCGCCAATGATAACCTTTTTGTGGTTTATGGAGCCTGGCTTGAAAAAGATTTCAATCTAAGCATATTAGCTCTGGGATTAGGGACGAGCATTATCGGTTTGGCCGAATTGTTAGGGGAAGGCGTGACTGCAACCCTGTCAGACAAGTTTGGTCTGAAGCGATCCTTGGTGGCCGGTATATTATTGACGGTAATCAGTTATGGAGTTTTACCCTTTTTGGGGCAAACTCTCAGCATGTCATTGACTGGGATATTTATCACTTTCTTGATTTTTGAATATACTATTGTTACGGCACTATCCATTTGTACTGAATTACTACCCGGATCGCGAGCAACAATGATGGCGGGTTATCATGCGGCCGGCGGTCTCGGAAGGGTGTTTGGCACGATGATAGGGGGACCAATTTGGCTGTCAGGCGGAATACTCTTTACCGGTCTTGTTTCCGCAACTATTAGCGGCCTAGCGTTGGTTTCGATTATTTGGGGGCTATGGGGTTGGAAACAACAGAAAATATAACTTATTTTTCCATAATTATATACGCCAATTAAATGAAAGGTCTCTTCTCTTTTATCACCATTATAAGTGCTAAGTTGATATGAAAAGGAGAAAAAGTCATTATGAAAAAAAACTGCCTCTTTTGCAAGATTGCAGATGGTAATACTCCAACCCAATTTCTGTATGAAAATGATACCCTAGTGGTATTTAAAGATATTAATCCACATGCTCCTGTACACCTTCTGATAGTACCCAAAAAACATATAAGAAGCATAAACGATTTAACACAAGATGATAAAAACATAGTATCAGAAATGATTACAACCGCCAGAGACATGGCTAAAAAAGAATCCATCTCAAAATCTGGATATAAAATATTTTTTAATGTTGAAAGGGGTGGCGGACAGCTTATTTTCCATCTACACCTGCACCTCATTGGAGGATGGTAATAGAAACATGGATGAAAAATCCCCTGCCTTTGAGAAAACTTATAGAGAATACTTGGCTCAGGTCGCAAAACTAGATTTTCAGTCTATTGCAGAAAAACTTGGGATTCAGATACAAGGAGATGAAGTAATAATTTATTTATTCGGCGAACCCTACAGGGTTTCCGCAAAGGATATAATTGATCCGTTGGAAAACAAACCGCTTCACGCTGTAAATGTTCTTCTTTGCAAATATCTTCTTTTATGCCCTGATG
>CAZQOH010000378.1:0-2902 GCA_964594355.1 uncultured Desulfobacterales bacterium | reverse complement strand
GGCGCTAATGGCTGCAATTGCAGCATTTGTAGACAAGCAAACAGCAAATATTCGCCAAGGAAAATACTTTAAAAAAGTCCTTCTGCTATTATAAATAAATTTTACAGAGTTTTCGGCATTCATTTGATTGAAATGTATGTTTTTCACAATCTATAAGTTTCCTTTTTTCTATTCCAGTAATTGGGAATCGAAACGTGTTCTAAATACGTTTTTCCCCAAATACGCAAAATTAATACCAGAAATGGAAGTCCTCAATATATGATATTATATTAAATGGTTGCCACTATTTTATAACAAAACCACACATTATAATTGACCACAAATGTGGGTAATTAACTTTATAATTACATAGAAACTATTACATTTTACACACTTTGCAGGTAAATATATTGGAATATTTACCCACAGATACCTCAAAAAGCCAAAATGATTATTTACAATAATTATATCTAAATCAAGGTATAAAAATCTTGATTTTTTCCAAAAAAATATTATTATGCAAGCAAAAGTGCCCGTTTTTGATCGGCGGGCCGGTTTCGTGCTAAAGGAAAGACCCATTAGTTAAAGTGGCAACCTGAAGTTTGGAACCATGATAATTATTTGAAAGGAGGGTGTCACGATGGCTAATGGAATTGTAAAATGGTTTAACAGTAGCAAAGGCTACGGCTTCATTGAGCAAGAAGAGGGTCCGGATGTATTTGTTCATTATTCAGGAATCAATGCCGCCGGCTTCAAGGCTCTTTATGAAGGCGACCGAGTTACCTTTGACATCGAGCAGGGCCCAAAAGGTCCTGCCGCGGTAAATGTTACTGTGGCTTAGCTTACCATTTGTTTTAAAAAAAGGGCATCCCTTATGAAAATTAGGGTTTGCCCTTTTTTTTGGGTTATTGAATGAAATCCAGCTTGGATAAAAGAAGTTATGAGACCTTTGAAAAATGTTCAATTTTGTTCAAGTTCAAGGAAGACGAAGATTTTAACCACAGACATACATTGAGTATTTCGAGGATTAAAATCTGAGTCTGACACAGAAATTGGGCAAAAGGGGACGTTTTTCAAAGGTCTCATTATATGCCGCCCAGGCGTCGACCGATCTGCTTTACCCGCTTTACGATTTCGTCATCGTCTTCAAATTTTTGAAACATATCCGGCGTAACTTCCTTAAAATTCTCAAACTCCTCAGGGGACATCCAACGTGCGGGACCACCATATTCGCAAGTTGTTCCGAATCCACAGATGAAACACGGAGGGGTCATGGTATTGTAGAAGAATGTATCCACTATCTCGAAATTAAAATAGCTGTTCAAGTGATAACTGATTGCATCAGACACAATTTCAGCCTCATTACCTCCGACAGCTACAGACACAGCCGGCTTTCCCATGGTCTGGGGATTTACATGGCGCAAAGGGAAAAAGCGTTCAAGAAAATTATGGGTAAACCCATTTGCTTTTCTAAAAAATACGACCGCTCCAACAACAATAGCCTCTGATTCCACGATTTCATCATACAGAGGATACATATCGTCCTTTACCACACACCGATTGTCCTTGGCGCACTTGACACATCCAACACAAGGCTTGATGTTCATTTTTGCCAGATCATATATCCGATAATCCTTTCCCGATTCTTTTAGCATCATATCGATTATCCTGCACAGATTACTATCCGGTTTTGGACTTCCATTAAATCCCAAAAGCATGGCCTACCCCCTTTTTTTATCATGGTAAAAATTACGCTTTGGCAATGTATACAATACGCTTTTCAAGCGCTATGCTGCAAGTCGTTTTAAAAAATTATTACTATTTTTTAAAAAATGCTGTAATACAATCATGTTACAATACTATGTTAGGGGGGATTATTTTATGGAAAACCGGATCAAAATCGGGATTAGCGCCTGCCTTCTGGGAGAAAATGTTCGCTGGAACGGCGGACATGCCAGAGATCGGTATCTGACCGACACCCTGGGTCTTTATGTGGATTACGTGCCGGTGTGTCCCGAGGTGGAATGCGGCTTGGGCGTTCCCCGGGAAACCCTGCGCCTGGTCGGTGATCCGGATAACCCCAGCCTGGTCACTTCAAAAACCAATATCGACCACACGCACCACATGACCGTCTGGGCGCAAAAGAAAGTTAAAGCATTGGCAAAAGAAAACCTGTGCGGGTTCATTTTTAAAAAAAAATCGCCAAGCAGTGGTCTGTTGAATGTGCCGGTCAAAACTTTCAAAGGAATGCCTCAAAAAAAAGGCCGGGGTATATTTGCACGTATTTTTACGGAGCACTTTCCACTGATTCCCGTGGAAGAAGAGGGCCGGCTGCATGACCCCAAACTGAGAGAAATGTTCATCGAACAAATTTTTACCCTGATGCGCTGGCGGGCAACCCTCTCCCGAGGAAAAAATATGGGCAACCTGGTCGATTTCCACACCCGGCACAGACTTTTGCTCCTGTCACACAGCCCTGATTATTCCCGGATGATGGGCAAATTGGTTGCAGAAGGCAAATCAATCGCCTCTAAAACGCTCTTTGAACAATATGAGAGCCTGCTGATGAAAGCCCTGCGGCTGAAAACCACTTTAAAGAAAAATATAAGCGTTTTGCAGCACATAATGGGATACTTTAAAAAAGAGTTGACGCCGGATGAAAAGCAGGAACTGCTTGAAATCATCGAACAGTACCGCAGGGAATATGTCCCTCTGATCGTTCCCCTTACCCTGCTGAACCATTACGTGCGAAAATACAAAGAACCCTATCTGGCACGGCAGGTTTATCTGAATCCCCATCCGATCGCTCTTAAACTAAGGAATCATGCTTAGCCCGAATATTGCATGAAATTTTTCGGATAGATGATTTGATACCCCAATCAATACCCCTCATGTTATGGTTTGGATTCACGATTCAAGGCAG
>CAZQOH010000377.1:0-2906 GCA_964594355.1 uncultured Desulfobacterales bacterium | reverse complement strand
ATCGTTCTGTGGGATTTGATCTTGTTGCTCAACATCCCAAACCTGGGGACAGATCCAGAAGGAATGATGATAAATTTCTTTTCCTTGAAACACTTATTTCCGCCGGAAATAAGCTTTATATAAGCTATGTCGGGCAGAACATCCAGGACAATACTACAATACCACCATCTGTCCTTGTAAGTGAACTTCTCGATTATATAAAATTGGGATTTGGTCTTTCAGAAGAGCAGATAGTAACATACCACAGACTCCAGGCGTTTTCCCCGGCATATTTTAAAGGAAATGAGAAGTTATTCAGCTATTCTGAAGAAAATTTGCTCGCCGGAGCTAGTATATTTGGTTACAAAGATTCTCCTACTTTTATTTCAACAGGTTTGCCCATGTCTTCCGAGGAATCAAAAAAATGGAAAAGCTTTGATATGGATCACCTATGCGACTTCTTTCGTAATCCAGCTAAGTTTATACTCCAAAGACGACTTGGTATCTATCTGGAAGAAGGAGGGGTGGTTTCAGATGAAAGGGAAAATTTTAGTTTAGATAATCTGGAAAAATACCTGATAGGCCAGGACCTTTTGGAAAAGAGTCTCACAGGAACAGATTTGAAAGATTCAATAGCGATCCAGAAAGCCAAGGGACAACTTCCCCATGGTAATGTCGGAGATATTATTTTTGATGAGTTGAGGATTGAAGCGGAGACCTTTGTTGACAAAATCAAAAACTACACAAAAGGTAAGCATCTTGATACGCTGGAAATTGACGTTGAAATCGAAGGCTTTAATCTTTTTGGCAGACTTGCGGAGATTTACGAAAAGGGGCTTTTTCAGATATGTTATGCAAATACAAAGGCAAAATATCTATTAAAAACATGGATTTATCATCTTATATTGTGTTCTTTCAATGTTAAAAAATATCCGATGAATAGTATTCTAATCTGCAAAGATTCTGCTTGGGAGTTTGGTCCTGTCAATAACAGCAGAAGTATCTTGAGACATCTTCTCAACTATTATTGGAAGGGGTTAATCAAACCTTTGCACTTTTTTCCTGAATCCTCATTTAAATATGCGCAAGGGATAATGATAAAGAAAAAATCCCGGGAGAGAGTATTAAAGGATGCACGAAATAAATGGATCGGAAGCGATTTCGTAAGCGGAGAGTCTCAAGATCCATATTATAAGCTCTGTTTCGGGAAAACAGATCCTATTGATGAGGAGTTTCGGGAAACGGCCGAGAAAATTTTCTCTCCTTTGTTAGAATTTTGCAAAGAAATAGTATTGATGAACCGGAAAAGTTAAAAGTGAGCTAAATAGTGTCTGAACGAAAACTCCCGTTCAGGCAAAAATCCGAATATCGAAACTCGAAACTCGAAACAATATCGAATATCAAATTTTTCAATGTTCAAAACAAAAGCCTCGGTATTCGGTTGTTTAGAGCATTTGAACATTCGAATTTAGAATTTGTTTCGGATTTCCTAATTCGGATTTCGAATTTCAAAAATTGAGGGTTTTCGTTCAGGCATTAAATAAAATCAACCTACAAGTATAATCCTCAAATCCATTACATTTGTATTTGTAGGGCCGGTTATTAACAGGTCGCTCAGTTTTTCAAAAAAGTTATAAGAGTTGTTATTTAAAAGAAAATGGTTGGGGTCTAAACCCAAAGCTTGAGCTCTTTTTATGGTGTTGGTATCGGCAATTGCCCCTGCAGCGCTTGTAGGACCATCTGTACCATCAGTACCACCACTTAGGACAACGATACTTTTCTCACCAGCAATTTCAATTGCCGCCGCAAGTGAAAATTCCTGGTTACGTCCACCAAGCCCCTTTCCTTTAATAGTTACCGTGGTTTCTCCACCCGAAAGGATACATGCCGGAATGGGAAGAGGATTGCCGGTTTTAATTATCTCTTTTGCTATGGCTGTATGAACTTGGGCAACATGTCTCGTTTCGCCTTCTATCATGGAAGAGAGAATAAGGGTATTGTATCCTATACTTTCGGCTTTTTGCTTTGCAGCAATTACAGCTTCAGTGTTACTTCCTATAATCAGATTATGTGTTTTGTCGAAAGCAGGGTCGCCGGGTTTTGGGGTTTCCGGGACTTTGCCTAAAACACCGGCCTCAATATGATTTGCAATAGTTTTGGGTATTTTCTTTTGGATGTTGTATTTTTTAATAATTTGAACGCAATCCTGAAAAGTGTTTGAATCCGGTACAGTGGGTCCTGATGCAATAATGTCAAGATCATCCCCAATCACATCTGAAAGAATAAGGGATACAAGTTCAGCAGGATAAGCCGCCCGTGCAAGCCAACCCCCTTTTATCATTGAGGTGTGCTTTCGTATAGCGTTTATTTCGTGAATCGTGGCACCGCAGGAAAGGAGTATCTTTGTAATATCCTGCTTATCCTTGAGAGTTAGTCCGGTAAAAGGGAGGGGGAGTAGTGCAGATCCTCCGCCTGAAACCAGGCATAAGATCAGATCATCTTTTCTTGCATCTTTTGCTAAATTTAGGATAGCTTGTGCACCCTGTTGTCCATTATTATCAGGCACAGGGTGACCGGCCTCAATTTGGTTTATACGACTAAGTTCAGTTACATGTTCGTATTTTACATTAATAGTGCCGATTTTGATTCTTTTGCCAAGGATATCTTCCAAAGCCGAAGCCATGGGGGCTGTAGCTTTGCCTGCTCCGACAATAAACAGGTTGTTGAACCGGGCAAGATCGAAACTTTTGTTTTCAATAAAAAGATGGTTGTCTTCAAGTCTGCAGTATCTTTTTACAGCAGCATTCGGCTCAACAGCTTGGAGTCCAGCATAAAAAATATTTACGGCATCATCCTGCATAATATTGTTGGTAATATTTTAGTAACGTTCAAAAGTGTGTACATGGTTATAAACTTGATTTAATCAC
>CAZQOH010000376.1:0-2915 GCA_964594355.1 uncultured Desulfobacterales bacterium | reverse complement strand
TATCTCTATGGATGATATTTTTCCTGTGCGCATAATCAATAGCATTGCAAATACCGAAAATAATCTCTATTACCTTAGTGACCGGTAAAAGATTGTCCTTGTTGCAGTATTTTTCCAGTGTCGTTCCTTCAACATACTCCATGGTAATGTAGGATAACTTTTGTTGTGTTCCCACATCATAGGTCATCACCATATTTGGATGATTCAGTTGACCGGCAAATTGGGCTTCAACGAAAAACCTCTCAAGGGAACGTTCCGATGTTGATTGTGATATCTTTATGGCTACATATCTTTTTATATAAGGATCCCTTCCCAGATAAACGATACCTGAGGCGCCTTGCCCCAACTCTCGGATAATTTTATACCGACCGATGGTTTTTAACCGCAAAATATCTCTAATGAATTCATGGTTAACATCTTTATCTTCCAATTTAGATTATCTCCTCTTTAGATTCAATCTCCTCGTGTTACAAAAATATTGATAATATACAATCCTCTCTTCAATGTAAACTAGGGACCATTAATCTGAGGAACTGTCTTCCGCGATAACTTTTCTTAATTCTTTCTCCACGAAATCGATATGTTTTCTTGCTTCTATGCTTGCTCTATCCTTATTCCTTTCTTTAATAGCTCTAAATATATTAAGATGCTGTTCAGCAATCATTTTTCTATTTTCTTCTTTCCTGAAGATTTTTTCCCTTGACAACTTTTGTGTGTTCCAAAGTAGGTTATGCCAGGTGGCCATCAAGTGCGACTGAAGAGTATTTTGAGTGGCCATGGAAATAGCAACATGAAAATCGGCATCTGCTTTGGCATCATTCAGGTTATTTCTTAGATTTTCCTGATCTTTCTGAATGATATTTTCTAATCTTTCAATATTTTCTTTGGTAGCCCTTTCTGCTGCTAAATAAGCGGCCCAACCTTCCATTGCCTTACGGATCTCCAGAAGCTCAAAAACCTTATTGATATCATCCTCAATAAAATGGCTTAAGGGATCTTCAAGAGATTTTTCGGTTATAGACTTGATGATGATTTTACTCCTGGGCTTTATCTCAATAAAACCTATAGCTTGAAGCGCATTTAATGCTTCACGCAAAGGAGGACGGCTAACTCCAATCGATTCCGCCAGTTCTCTTTCAGAAGGCAATTCATCACCCGGCTTTAGTTCACCCTTTCTTAGTAAATCCTTGAACTGCTCAATAATTTCATCGGAAATCTTTCTGGGAGAAATTTTTTTAAACATTGTCATTCTTTTTTTGTTTTTGGACAGGATTTACAAAATAAACATGATAAACTCGCAAAAAATCATGAAATAACTTTTTATATTGGTAATACTACATTCTTTTATTTTGTACAAGTTTTTTTTAATATTTTGGGTTATTAGCTTATTGTTTACAATTATATATCATTAAAATATAATATTTACAATAAATTGAAACATAATCTATTGGACACAACAGTTATCTATAAATATGCTATAAATTTTTTCTTGACAGAAATTGACAAATTGTATACTGGTCATACCAAAAAACTAGAGGAAAGGGCATTATGAAAGCAGGTTTGTTATGTGGCGAAAAGATCGTTAATTTAGAACTTCCCGATAGAATGACCCTGCTGGAAATGAAGCCAACCGAAGCCCTTCCCGACCATACAGGCGCCGTTCAAGAAGCCCTTTCCAATCCAATTGAAAGCCCCCCCTTAAAAGAAATCGCACAAGGAAGGGAAAACGCCTGTATCGTTATCTCTGATATAACACGTCCTGTACCCAACAAAATTATCCTCCCCCCCTTGCTTAAAACCCTAGAAGAAAGTGGGATCAGTCGGGAAAAAATTACCATCCTCGTTGCAACCGGTATGCATAGACCAAACCTTGGGGACGAACTTGAATACATTGTAGGCCGCAAAATCATGGATCATTACAACATTGTAAACCACTACTGCCGGAAACCGGAAGTGTATAGAAAGATAGATGAAATAGACGGCGCACCCATCGAACTTAACATCCATTACCTGGATGCAGACCTAAAGATTCTGACAGGCCTTATCGAACCCCACTTCTATGCCGGTTACTCAGGCGGGCGGAAATCGCTTCTACCGGGTATTTCCAGTTTTGAGACCATGAAATTCATGCATTCTTACAAGATGATCGACCATTCCAACGTGACCAACTGTCTTACAAAAGGCAATCCCTTTCACGAATACGGTGTACGCGTGACCGAATCGGCCGGAGTCAATTTTATCTTGAATGTAGTCATCAATAAACAACGGCAGATTACAGGCGTATTTGCAGGCCATTATAACCGTGCCCATTTAGCAGGATGTGAAATGGTTTACAAGCATTCTGTGGTCCCATTGGATCAAAAGGTTCATATGGTAATCACCTCGGGCGGAGGTTATCCCCTTGATGCTACATTTTACCAGATCAGCAAGGCTCTGATCTGTGCCAGGGATATTTTAATAAAGGGAGGAACCATTGTCGTTGTCTGTGAATGCAGGGAAGGTATTGGAAACCCGGAGTTCTGCGACATCATGTGTTCCATATCCGGCTACCGGGAATTTTCCGAAAGATATCACGACCCAAAGGACTTTATAATAGACCAATGGTGTGCTCAGAATATCTTCCAGGCTCTTGACCATGCCGGCCAGGTCTATGTTTACTCTCCAGGCCTTTCCCACGAGGATTTAGAGAAAATGGGGATTGTTAAGGTCGAAGATTTACAGGAAACCATAGATAAATTAATTCCGGAACACGAAAAAGTTATTGCTGTCCCTGATGGAGCATATGTGGTAGGGATGGTGGAATAATGGGATTAATAGGATAGAAAGTGCGTCCAAAACAACCCTCATAGAAGGCTTTTCAAGAATATTTTCCGGAACCTGGATATCAGAAAAGTCGGTATATGGGAAAGTCTTAG